>CAZPWR010000291.1:0-2904 GCA_964590555.1 uncultured Anaerolineae bacterium
CTGAAACCAAGCCAATACTTAAGCTCTTCCATGGCTTCTTTTCCTGGGATTTTGGTTTAAAGATACACAAAGGGGTTGCTTTTGTCAAGCCCCGACAATGCTTGGGGTGCGTCCCAAAATCGTCGGGGCCCGGTGGGCTTAGATTGCAAAGGGCGCTGGAAGCGCCCTCTCCCCCCGGTAGCCGTTCGGGAAAGCGGGTCGCCTGAACGGAAAGGCCGACGGCCCAGCCCGACGAAACTGGGACACACCCAATGCTTGCGCTGAAGGAGCATTAGTGTGCCTATAGAAGACTTCTCTATATCACTCCTTTTGCCCAAGCAAGATGCCATTGTGAGGGTGTGAAGCACCAGAAGCAATCCCCACGATGGTTGGAGACTACTTTGCCGCATTTGGCGGGTGGGGGCGAAGCGCCGCTTTGCCCTTACTTTGCTTCAGCCCCAGGCCGAGTGGACGCAAGGCGCCGGAATGGCTTGAAAGCTTTCTCTGTGGTAGAATTTAAGCCAGGTTCGGGTTAAGGTGAAGCATCATGTTAAAGGTTTTTGCCTTGGCTCTGGTTCTTTACACGGCAATTTCTCTGGCGGCGAAAGAGCCGGGATACATGGATGCTTGCTACTACTTTGCTGTAGCCGAAAGTTTGGCCCAAGGGAAAGGTTTGGTGGAACCGTTCTTGTGGAATTACTTGGATTCCCCCAACCAATTGCCTCACCCCGCTTTCACTTATTGGATGCCTTTGCCTTCACTCATTGCTTGGCCATTCCTCAGGCTTCTGGGGACAAATTACTCGGCAGCCCGACTGCCATTCGTCATCCTGGCTTCTTGCTTGCCACTTGTAAGCTACAAGGCAGCCGAACTATTACAGGCGAAAACCTCAGAACGAGGCAGAGCTATCCCGACCTTGGCTGCCCTCCTCACCGTTTTCTCCGGCTTCTACATTGTTTATTGGCCAGCTACCGATGGTTTTGCCCCGTTTGCTCTGGCTGGAGGGCTTTGTCTCCTCTTCCTGGGGAAACTTTTGGAAGGCGGTTCCGTTTCCCTCGCCTTCTTAGCCGGAGCAACCGCTGGTCTTGCCCACCTCACCCGCGCCGATGGCTTTCTGCTCACGTTGCCTTTGGCGTTTCTCCTAACCCACCCTCAAAAGCGCCAGTTCGCCCTCTACTTCCTCCTTGCTTACTTACTTGTGACAGGCCCATGGATTGCTCGCAATGTGGTAACCTTCGGCTACCTATGGCCTACTTCCGGGGCTAAAACCATTTTCCTCACCGATTACGATGATTTGTTCTCGTACGGCAAAGAGCTTTCCTGGCGCACCTACTTGGCCTGGGGCCCAAAAGCTATAGCTATGTCAAAGCTGAAGGCTGCATGGCTTAACCTCCAAACTGCCTTAGCAGTCTTCCTCATGGTCTTCTTGGCTTTACCCTTTGCCTTGGGGTTCAAGAGGCTTTGCTCACTTGATTTGCTCAAGCCTTTCTGGCTTTACGCTTTAGCCCTCTTTTTGACCATGACCTTGGTCTTCTCCTACCCTGGCCCCAGGGGAAGCCTTTTCCACTCTGGAGGCGCTCTCCTCCCTTTCACCACGTCTGTATCGGCCATTGGGCTTAAATTTTTGAGCGATGCCTGGGCCAGGAAGCGAAGGATTGACCCGCAGGCCCTCTGGAGGCTAAACTACGGGGCCGCTATCCTTTTAGCCATCTTGGTGAGCCTCTTCGTCCTCTACCGAGCCTTAGGGCCAGGCCAGTGGAACTACCGAGGGAATGCTTACAAGCTGGCCGAAGTCTGGCTCAGGCAAAACGCTTCCCCAGAAGCCATCGTCATGGTCGGTGACCCGCCTTGCTTCTATTACTACTCACACCGGCCTTCCATCGTAATCCCCAATGGGGATGTGAATACAGTGCTAAAGGTGGCCAAACGTTACGGTGCTTCGTTCCTGCTCTTGGAGCCGGACCACCCCCGGCCACTGGATTCCCTCTACCGTAACCCCTACTCATCTGAAAGCCTAAAGCCTATCGCTAACTTTGGGGAAGCCATTCTCTTCCGGATTGAGCCATGAGGTTACGCCTAAAAATCTTACCCTTATTGCTCCTCGCCATTATACTAACTGTTGGTTACCGTGAATGGGCCTTTTTGCTCCTGTTATCCCATCCTGGAGGCTTCCCATCGGCTTTGGAAGCACTGGAAAAAGCGCGGGAGCTATATCCCGCAAGCCCTAAGCCTTTGGTTCTGGAAGGGGAAATTTACTTAAGCCGTGGCTTTTACGACTACGCTGAGAAGGTTTTCTCCCTGGCGGTGGAAATGGGAGGCGGGATAGAGGCGCTCACGGGGCTTGGGGATGCTCTTTTCGCCCGAGGTAAAAAGGAAGAGGCATTGGCTGCATGGCTCCGGGCTTTAGAGATTATGCCTTATGACCCAACCCTACACCGAAAGATTGGCCTTGCTCTTTTCAAAGAAGGCAAATTCCATGCCGCAGCCTTCCACCTTGAGGAAGCCGATGACCCTTGTCTGCTGGCTTTAGCCCTTGCTCCAATAAACCCGGCTGAAGCTGCTCGCTTGGCCGAAAGTTGCCAAGGTTTTGAAGGATTGAAAAGCATCCTCTCCATTCCCGATGAACCATTAAGGCTCAGAGAGCTGGGCAAGCTCTACATCGCTATGGGTGAGCACGGAGCGGCTAAAGTCGTTTTGGAAGAATCCCTTGCCATTTGCCCTGAAAGCCCCGAAGGCTGGGCCTTCTTAGGCCATGCCCTTTCTCGCCTTGGCCTTGACCCCTCACAAGCTTTTGCCAAATCCCTGGAGTTAGATTATACTTTCGCGCTGGGGCATTACTTTTGGGGTGTACACCTTTTGACCCAGGGCGACCTGGAAAAAGGGAAGCGAGAACTCCTTTATGCTTTATCCCTTGAACCTTCAAAC
>CAZPWR010000292.1:0-12150 GCA_964590555.1 uncultured Anaerolineae bacterium
CGCGTCCGACCGAACTGCAGCGGTAGGGCCCGTGGGTGGGCGCCGGGCAGGTGCACACCCCGGGGGGGACGCCCGCGGCCGTTGCGGTGGGTGCGGCCCTCCTGGATCAGGCCCTCGGCGCGCAGGACGCGGAGGTGATGCCGGACGGTGACGGCGCGGAGGCCCAGGCGTGTGGCCAACCTCCCCGGCTGGCGCGTTGATATAAACAGCGAAAGCGAGGCAGGGGCTGAGGGCCTCCTCGGCGAAGAGGAAGTAAGTAAAGACCTCCTATCCATAGCTGAGGCTATCCTCACCGGCCAAAAGCCAATCCCTGTTCAAAAATCTGAGGCCGAACAGCCCGCCACTTTAACTGAGGAAGCGGCTCCTGCTCAAGAAACCCCCGCCCCTGAGCCTGAAGAAGCCGAAGGGCTTTCCCTGGAATCTCTGCAGGAAGAACTCTTCAAAATAAAGGCTCTGGGCTTAGATGAAGAAGAACCGAAAAGGAGGAAAAAGTAAAGGAGATGTCGCCCAAGCATATACCCATGCGCACATGTGTTGGGTGTCGCGAAGTTAAGCCCAAGCAAGCAATGATGAGGATTGTTAAGACAACCGATGGCCAGGTGGAAGTAGATCCAAAGGGGAAGAAGCCTGGGCGAGGTGCTTACCTCTGCTTAAAAAGAAGCTGCTGGGAGAAGGCCTTGCGCCACAAAAGCCTGGACTACGCCCTCAAAACCACTATCCCAGCAGAAGTGGAGGAGCAACTTAGGAAGCTGGCTCAGATCATGCCCGAGGAAGAAATCGTGGGGATAACTTGGCAAGAGAAAGAAAAGCTCGTGGCAAGCGCATATAGTGGAGGGGGAAATGCCCGTTGATGAAAAAATCCGCAAGGGGAGGAAGAAATTCGTTAAGAAGGGCCCACCGGTTAAAAAATTCCGGCCCCGACCTAAAGTTATACCCAAAGAGGAAGCCCCGCCTGAACCTCCTCCCCCAAAGAAAATCGTAATTCCAGACAACGTTACCGTTAGGGAATTAGCCCAGATAATGGACGTAAGCCCAATTGATGTGATTAAAGAGCTGATGAAGAACGGCATCATGGCCAATATAAATCAACGGCTTGACCGGGATACAGCCGTTATCATAGCCGAAGAACTGGGGTTCATAGTTGAAGAACCGGCTCCTCCGCCTGAAGAAGTTGCCCCCCCTGCTCCCAAAACCATCCGTCAGCTTATATACGAAGGTGAATCACCAGAAAAGATGGTGCCAAGGCCGCCAGTGGTCACCGTTTTAGGGCACGTTGACCACGGCAAGACCACCCTTCTTGACGCTATTCGCCATACCAACGTGGCAGCTGGCGAAGTTGGAGGGATTACCCAGCGCATAGGCGCTTATCAAGTGGAAATAGATGGCAAGAAGATAACCTTCATAGACACCCCCGGTCACGAGGCCTTCACCGCCATGAGGGCAAGGGGAGCTCAAGTAACCGATATCGCCGTGTTAGTGGTGGCCGCTGATGATGGAGTTATGCCCCAGACCTTAGAGGCCATTGACCACGCCAGGGCTGCCCAAGTCCCGATAATAGTGGCTATCAACAAAATAGATAAGCCCGAAGCCGATGTGGAAAGAGTGAAACGACAGTTAGCAGAAGTAGGCTTGGTACCAGAAGAGTGGGGCGGAAATACCATCTGCGTCCCAATTTCAGCCAAGAAAGGAGTGGGGATTGAAGAGCTGTTGGAGAACATACTTCTGGTGGCGGAATTAGAGGGCTTGAAAGCCAATCCCAACCGCCCTGCTGTTGGGACGGTGATAGAAGGCAAGATGGATGAAAAGCGCGGGCCTGTGGCTACGGTCTTAGTTCAAAATGGAACTCTCCACCGAGGGGAAATCATAGTTATAGACGACATATACGGCCGTGTCCGGGCAATGTTCAACGACCGGGGCGAGCCAATAGACGCAGCTCCCCCTTCCACCCCGGCTTTAATCCTCGGCTTGCCTGAAGTTCCTACCCCAGGCCTCCTGTTCGAGGTGGTAAGGAATGAGAAACAAGCTAAGGACATAGTAGAAAAGCGCCGCGCTGAGAAAGCCGCCCCCAAACCGGCCCCGCAAGCAATCACCCTCGAGGATTTGCATCGGAGGATGGAGGCTGGAGAAGTAAAGGAGCTTAACGTCATCCTCAAAGCTGATGCCCTTGGTTCTTTGGAGCCGATCGTGACTTCCCTGGAGAAAATGAGCACGGAAGACTTGCGTATCAAGATAATCCATAAAGGGACAGGGAACGTCAGCGAATCGGATGTGATGTTAGCGATCGCTTCTAAGGGGCTGGTGATCGGCTTCAATGTGGATGTTGACCCGGCCGCCCGCGCTTTGGCCGAAAATGAGGGGGTTGAAATTCGCCTCTACCAAGTAATCTACCATCTCTTAGAAGACATGGAGAAAGCCCTCAAGGGGCTTTTGGAACCCGAGGTTAAGGAGAACATCTTAGGCCATGCTCAAGTAAGAGCCATATTCAAAGTAGCCAAAGGCCAAGTTGCTGGAGTTTACGTCTTAGATGGAGTAGTGGTAAGGGGTGCAAGGGCTCGGATTTTCCGCAACGGAGAGCTTGTTTACGATGGCAAAGTGGCCTCCCTGCGCCGCTTTACCCAGGATGTAAAGGAAGTGCGCCAAGGCTTTGAATGCGGGGTAGGATTGGAGAACTTCGGAGACTTTGTGATAGGGGACATTATTGAGATTTACGAAAAAGTGAAGGTGACGTAGAGATGGCTAAGTCCATGACCCGTCGCCAAAAGCGAGTAAGCGAACTTATCCGACGTGAGATAAGCACTTTGCTGGAAAGAAAAATTAAGGACCCACGCTTAAGCTTTGTTACCGTGACTGATGTGGAGGTAACTTTTGACCTCAAGGAGGCCTTTATTTACGTAAGCGCTCCGGAAGGTCAAGAGCGGAAGGAGGAAATCCTGCAGGGCCTGGAAAGCGCATCGGGCTTCCTGCGCCATGAATTGGCCCAAAACCTCCGGATAAAATTCATCCCTCGCCTCAACTTCTGTTGGGATGATTCTTTAGAGCGAGGCCAACGCATTGCTCAGCTCCTCCAGGGGTTAGCCGAAAGGAAAGATGTCCAAGGAAGCGATAGCTAAAAGCCTTAAAGAAGCCAACAAAATCCTCATAATTACCCACGTTGACCCCGACGGGGACGCCATCGGTTCAATGCTCGGGTTGGGCTTAGCGTTGGAAAAACTTGGGAAAAAGATTGTGATGGCTTGCCAAGACCCAGTCCCAAAGCAATTCCTATACCTACCTGGAAGTCAAAGGGTAATCCCATACCCTCACGGTTCCTTCGACGTAGTGGTTTCAGTTGATGCCAACGATATTACACGGCTGGGTAAAGCTTACCACAAAGGGCTTTTCGGCGATTTGCCCCTTTTGAACATTGACCACCACATAACCAATACTTATTTTGGGACTATAAACTGGGTTGACCCTCAGGCGGCGGCAACTTCAGAAATGGTGCTGGAGCTTATAAATGAAATAGGGGCTCCTCTTGAGCCGGACATCGCAATTTGCCTTCTCAATGGCATCGTCACTGATACGCAGGGTTTCCGCACACCTAACACTACTGTTAGGACCCTGGAGGCCGCTCTGCGTCTCCAAAAGGCAGGGGCTAACCTCCATCAGGTCATGACTTATGCTTTTAACCAGCATTCTCTCAAAGTCCTTCAACTTTGGAGCAAGCTTTTAGGGCAAGTTCAATTCAGTAACGGGGTTATATGGGTTAGAAAGCCCCGCTCCCTCTTGGACGAATTGGGGCTTGATGAGGACAATGACCGGGGACTTATAAACTTCCTCCTGGGGGTTGAAGGGGCCAAAGTAGCGGCTATCTTTACCGAGAAGCTTGGGGGCAAAGTAGATGTAAGCTTGCGTTCAATCCCCGGGATTGATGTTTCAGCAGTGGCGGTAAAGTTTGGAGGTGGTGGGCACCCCCAAGCGGCTGGCTGTCAACTCAATGGCAGTTTGGAAGAAGTAGAAAAATTGGTGCTTGAAGAGCTGAAGAAAATCACCCAGAGCCGAAGAGGGGGCTAACTGCTTGCAATCCCGCTGCGAGTGGGGCAAGAGAAATCCCCTGGGGGAGCTGGAAACGGGGTTTCTTGGTCTACAAGGATGAACAAATGAAGCAAGAACTTTCCGGCATCCTCAACATCAACAAGCCCAAGGGCCTTACTTCCCACGACGTTGTGGAAAAAATCCGGAAAATAAGCGGCATCCAGAAAGTCGGCCACGCCGGAACCCTTGACCCCATAGCTACCGGAGTTTTAGTGGTATGCTTGGGGAAAGCCACCCGGCTTGTCCAGTTCATAATGCAGAGTCCTAAAACATACAAAGCCATCCTACGCTTGGGCATAAGCACTGATACCCACGATGCCGAAGGCAGAGTAATCAGCGAGGTTCCGGTGAGCGTATCTTTGGAGGATATTAGGGAAGCTTTACGGACTTTCCTCGGGCCTATAGAACAAATCCCACCCCTCTACTCAGCAATCAAGGTCGGTGGCAAGCGCCTCTACGAGTTAGCCAGAGAGGGCAAAGCGATAACGCCTCCCCCTCGGCAAGTAGAAATTTACCGCATAGAAGTGTTAGATTGGGAGAGCCCCTTCCTCACGCTGGAAGTAGAATGTTCCCCAGGGACCTATATCCGAGCTTTAGCCAGGGACCTGGGGGAAAAACTTGGGTGCGGAGCTCACGTGGCAGAATTGGTTCGCTTGAGAAGTGGGCGTTTCTTCTTAGAAGAAGCCGTGCCTCTTGAGGAGCTGGAAAGGAACAAGCTCAAGCAATACCTCCTTCCACCTGAGGCTGCCTTGGCCGATTTGCCTGCTGTGATACTGGAAAGGGGAGAAGAGAAAAGGATACGGTTAGGGCAGAAGGTCAGGGGGAACCCTCAGGGAGGGGAAGGCCTTCACAAGGTCTATTCTTTTGACGGAAAGTTCTTAGGTTTAGCGGAATGGGATGCTTCGGCCAGGATGTGGCAACCGAGGATGGTATTTTGAAGAGGGGCCATGCTACTCATAGACAACTTCTCACAAGCCTCCATAACGATTGAGAGCTTCATAACCATAGGTGCATTTGATGGGGTGCACCGAGGCCACCAGCACTTAATCCGAAACCTGGTTCGGGAAGCCCACGAGAAGGGCTTCTTGGCCGGACTTGTCACTTTCCATCCCCACCCTTCTGTTGTCCTCAACCCTTCAAACCCTACGCGGTACCTCACAACCCCAGGGGAAAAGGTCTCTCTCCTGGAGAAAATGGATTTGGACCTGGTTGCTCTTTTGCCATTTGATGAGAAAATGGCCCAGATGTCGGCCAAAGAATTCATGAGGCTTTTGTGCAGGCACCTCAACCTCAAGGAGCTTTGGGTTGGCGCCGATTTCGCCCTTGGTTACCGCAGGGAAGGGAATGTAGGGGTTTTGAAGGAACTCGGGAGGGAAATGGGGTTCATGGTGCGAGTTGTAGAACCCGTCTACTTCAAAGGCGAGGTCATATCCAGCACCCGTATTCGCCAACTCATAGCGCTTGGTGAAGTGCGAGAGGCTGCCCAACTTCTTGGCCGGTATTACAGCTTAGCTGGGGAGGTAGTGAAAGGCGAAGGGCGCGGCCGCAACCTTGGTTTCCCCACCGCCAACTTGGAAGTCAGGCCCGAAAGGGTTACACCAGCTGATGGGGTTTATGTAACTTACGTCCAGCTCGGTCGGGACAGATTCTGGGGAGTGACCAACGTTGGGATAAGGCCTACATTTGACGGGGGGAAGCGCTTGGTTGAAACTTACATCTTGGATTTTGAAGGCGACCTGTACGGCTGCGATTTGGTGGTAGAATTTGTGGAGAGGCTTAGGCCGGAGAAAAAGTTCCCTTCGGTAGAGGAGCTGAGGAGACAGATACAAATGGACGTGGAAACAGCGCGGGAAATTCTGAAGAGGGAAGAGTCTATGGGAGGGATAGAGGGCATGTTGGAGCCGATATACACCCCATCTACCAAACGGTTTGAGGAGCTCCCTCACACCGCCGACAAGGCGATAAAGGTCTACGGGAGCACTTTGGAGGACATTTTCGTCAATGCTGCTTTCGGGATGTTCAGCCTAATGGTTGACCCTCAAGAGATAAAGATAGAGGTATGCAGGGAGGTGGAAGTTTCCTCTTTTGACCCCGAATCGCTATTGGTCAAGTGGCTCAACGAGCTCCTTTACCTACAGGAGATGGAGGGGGAGCTTTACAGGGATTTTGAGATAATTCACTTGGATGGCAAGAGCCTCAAGGCCAGAATATGGGGAGGGAAGGGCCATCCGACCAAGGCCAAGGTTAAAGCTGCTACTTACCACAACTTAGAGATTAAAGACGTAGGGAAAGGGTACGAAGCTACGGTTGTCTTTGATACGTAAATTTGAGGTTGCGGTAACACACCCTCCAGAGCGGCCTAATCCCTCTGTGATAAAGGCAGGTTTTGCCCCCGTGAACCCAGAGTTTTCCAGCGGATTAGTTGGTTCCGGCCGCAAGATAAGACAGGGAGCGCAGGGCAACTATGCTTCCTCGCAGGTTGGTTACGGGGGTTCCCACCCTCGTTTGCGAGGGTTTGCCAAGATTTTGGGTCCCACTCGTGCGCCGGTTTGCCGGGGTTCGCAACCCGCCCCTTTTTAGGGGGATGGGGGCACATCCCCCGCGCCCCTCCACCCCCGCAGGATAAGGCGGAGAACATAAGGTAACTATGCACTGTGCTGGGGCCAATTGGAGACGCAAGCTCGTGGAGCTGCCTGCGTTTGAACGTGAAGCCTCGCAATTTTTCTCATCCCCATAAGCTTTGATATACTAAAACCAGGGAGTCAAAAACGGGAGGAAGGCCATGGCACGCTACCTAATTGTGAACGCCGATGACTTCGGGAGGAGCCGCGGGGTGAATTTGGGCATACTCAAAGCTCATAAAGAGGGGATAGTTACCAGCACTTCTTTTATGGTGAACCAGCCTTTCGCTCAAGAGGGGGCTTCTATCCTGAAAGATACGCCTTCGCTGGGAGCCGGAGTGCATTTGGTGTTCTCAACCGGAAGGCCTGTTCTGCCCCCGGAAAAGGTCCCAACTTTGGTTGATTCTCAAGGATTTTTCTTAACTCAAGAAGCGCTCCTGGTAAACCCTGAAAAGGTTTCACCAGAAGAGCTTAAGGCTGAGTTCAAAGCCCAAATTGAAAGGTTCCGAACCCTTGTGGAACGCGAGCCTGACCACTTGGATTGCCACCATTTCGCCCACGTACACCCCCATTTCTTCGCCGTCTACGTGCAAGTAGCCCGCGAGGAAGGGCTTCCTATCCGCAACCCACTGCCTCGCAGTCCTCAAGAGATTGCCATTATCCTTAGCACCCTCCCTTCCGCATTGAAGGATTTGCCTCAAGAAGTAGCCTTATCCCTACTGGAGGTTGACCAGAAGCTGGCCAGCTCAGCCCCTGCCCCGGACCGTTTTATCGGTTCGTTCTTCGGTGAGGGGGCTGTGACTTTGGAGAATTTGCTGGCGATTTTGGAAAATGTGGACGAAGGGGTCACGGAACTGATGTGCCACCCGGCCTTCGTGGATGAAGAGCTCCTATCTTCCAGCGGCTATGCTCTTCCCAGGGAAAAAGAGCTGGAAATTTTATGCCACCCCAAAGTGCGTCAAAAGGTTGAAGAACTTGGGATAGAGCTCGTTAACTTCTCCATCCTTTCAGGAAGGAGGTAGCTATGGATGTGGCATTTCACCCCGAAAAGATTGACCCCTCGGCTTTCATAGCCCCCGGTGCTTTCGTAATCGGCGATGTGACCATAGGGCCTGAGTCCAGCGTGTGGTTTGGGGTCGTCTTGCGAGGGGATATTGCTCCTATCGTGATAGGAAGAGGGAGCAACATCCAGGATGGAGCTGTAGTGCATGTGGACATCGGAAGGCCCACGATTATCGGCAATTGGGTGACCGTTGGACATGGAGCTGTCTTGCATGGCTGCACCATCGGCGATAACGTGTTGGTTGGGATAAGGGCAGTTGTGCTCACAGGGGCAATTATCGGGGAAAATTCTCTTATCGGAGCAGGGGCAGTGGTAACCGAAGGTTCTGTCATCCCCCCAAATTCCTTGGTTTTGGGAGTCCCTGCCAAAGTAGTGGGGGAAGTGACGCCAGAGCTCCTTCAGCGTATCAAAGATGCAGCAGAGCATTACAGAAATTACACCTTAGTTTACAAGGGAAGCTTTTGGGCTAAGAAGTAGGAAAAAAGGCAAAATAAGAAAGAGAGGCCGAAAAGGAGGGCAAAACCGCCCAGGTCTACTACAATCCCTCCCAAGCCTGCGAGGAGTATTGCCACACCCATAATTGTGTTGTAAAGGCCGATGTAAAGTGGTCTTTCCCTCTCAGGGGAAAGCTTAATGGGGTAACTGGCACTTATTATCACCCCCGCTGGCAGAAAAGCGCCGTTTAAGAAGAAGACCAGAGCCATAAGGTAGGGCGAGAGGGGGCTTTTAGGCCAAAAAACCATCCCCAAAGCCAGCAAGATTGTAGTTGCGTTCCCAATGCTGTAAACGATAAGGATTAACCGCTCCCCGAAAAGGTCAGTTAAACGTCCCCAAGGTAGGTTGAAAGCGAGTTGGCTTGCTATGCGTACGCTCAAGTAAAACCCCAGCAGGCCCGAAGTAGCCCCCAGCACTTTAGTGGCATATACAGTAAAGAAGGGGACGGAAACACCAGCCAGAGCGAGGCAAATTTGTGAGAGGATAAAGGTCAAAAAGGGCTTATCCTCCTTTAGGACAAGGCCAGCCCTCCGCCATTGCTCCTTGATTGTAATAGGATGAGGATTGGCCTGGCCTGGAGGTTCCCTTATGGCTATGAAGGCAGCCATTGCCGGTCCAGTTATCAGGCAGTAAAGGGCAAAAAGGAGAGCAACGTTCTTCGGAAAGGGGAAACCGGAATGGCTAAGGACCTCGTTTACAATCCACCCCGAGCTTATCCCCAGAAGACCTCCCAAAAGGAGCCTCCAGGCAAAGAGCCTTCCGAGGCGCTGGGGGGAGATGGTTTTGGCTGTGACTTCAAAGAAAGCGATGCCGGCTACTCCTGAGACAAGCCGCGCCAGGAGGTAGAAGAAAAAGAAAGCAGCCAACAGGGCCGTTGGGTTATCAACGAAAAACACAGCCAAGGCCAGAAGAAACCACGCCGCCAGCCGGATACCGGCGGTGAAAGTATAGCTTGGCATCTTCCTTTCCATGCGCTGAACGTAAGTGGAAACAAAAATCTGAGGAAGATACCAGCCAGCATCTCCTAAAGGAGCTACTAAGCCCGTAAGCAGGTTGGAACGCGTCAGCTGGCTCACAAACCAGGTGAGGACAAGAGGCGGGTCTATTAGCCTTTCGGCGAAGTTGAAGAGTGTGCCATTAACAACATTGAGGATAAAGCTGCGCTTCTCTTCTCGGTCCATGGCTACCTTCGCGAGCGGAAAAGGGTTAAAGCAATGAGGAAAAAGACTGTGCACACGAGGACTATTGAAGCCCCCGAAGCTATTCCTAAGTAGTAGGACAAATAAAGCCCTACGATTCCTGAAGCGACCCCGATAGCTGCGGAGATGGCCATCATGGTTAAGAGGCGGGAAGCTACAAGGTAAGCGGTAGCCGCTGGGGTTATGAGCAAAGCTACCGCTAAAGCTACCCCTACGGTCTGAAGGGAGACCACCACCGTCACCGAGATAATGGCCAGGAAAATGTAATTGAGCAGCTCGGCCTTTATCCTCAAAGTGGAGGCTAGGATGGGGTCAAAAGCCATAACCATAAACTCCTTGTAGAAAGCAGCCACAGTCAAGATAACCAAAGTCCCCAAGCCTCCAATTAAGGCCAAATCTCCCCATGACACCGCAAGCACATTGCCGAAGAGGATGTGGGCAAGGTCTACAGCGTAGTTCTTCACCGAAGATATTATCGCTATGCCTAAGGCGAGCATTCCGGCAAAGATTATGCCTATGGAAGCGTCTTCCCGCAGTCTGGTCCTTTTGCTTATGGCACCAACTCCAAGTGAGGCCAGGATGGCGGCAAGGAGAGCGCCCCAGAACATGGGGCCTTTTGCACCCCTACCTAAGAGGTAGCCCAACGCTACCCCTGGGAGGATTGAGTGCGCCAAAGCATCGCCTAAGAAAGTCATCCCCCTTAGCACTACGAAGCTTCCCACAACCCCGCACACAATTCCCACGATGACCGAAGCTATTAAAGCTCTAACCATGAAGGGGTAAGTCAAAGGGGCGAGGATGAAGTCCATCATCGTTCTCCACGGCCGCAACAAGTATCGCCTACTATCCTGAAGCCTTCGGGGGTTTGGAGGAACTGGATGTGTCCACCGTAGGCTTGCTTCAAAAGTTGTGGGGTGAAGACCATCTCAGGGCAGCCGAAGCCCAGAAGCCGGCGGTTCAGTAGCATTACGAGGTCAAAATGTTGGGAGGCCATTTCTAAATCGTGCGTAGCGATTATGATTGTAACTTCTCTGAGGTGAAGCTCCTTCAGGATTTGGAGAATCTCTGCCTGTGAAGGGGCATCAACTCCGTTGAAGGGCTCGTCCAAGAGCATAAGCTCTGCTTCCTGAGCCAAAGCCCTGGCGATGAAAACCTTTTGCTGTTGTCCACCTGATAGCTCCCTTATCGGGCGGTTGGCCATTTCTTCAAGTCCTACCACCTTCAACGCCTTGCGGACTACTTCCCAATCTTTATTGCGGGGCCAAAGGAGGGGGCCAAGCCTGGCAATTCGCCCCATCATCACAACATCGGCTACTGTGGCAGGAAAATTCCAGTCCACTTCGCTCCGCTGGGGGATGTAGGCTATGCAGATGTGGCCTCCAGGTTCGTAACCGTAAACCTTTATTTCCCCCTCCTGCGGCTTAATCAGCCCCGCTATGGCTTTGAAAAGCGTGCTCTTGCCAGCACCGTTCGGCCCCACTAAGGCCACGAAATCGCCTTTCTGGAGGGAAAAAGTTATCTCTTCCAAAGCTGTAACCCCATCGTAGCGGACTGTGACCCTGTGCACTTCCAAAACTGGTGAGCCAGTCCTGTGCTCCGGGCCTTTGCATGCAAAGGGCATCATTTCAGCGCCTCCGTTATGGCTGAAACATTGTAGCGCATTAAGTCAAGGTAAGACGAAGCTGGCCCCTGGGGGCCGGAGAGAGAACCCAAGTAGAGGGTTACCACTTTTACCCCTGTATCTTGGGCTATGCGTTCGGCTGCTTTGGGGTTAGCAGAAGCGCTTACGAAAATAGCTGGTACCCCTTCTTTCCGAATAAGCTCCATTAGCTCGGCGATATCCTTAGCTGAGGGTTCGGCCAGGGTAGTGATGCTTGGGGTGATAGCTCCTATCTGCTTGAAGCCATACCTTTCGGCGAAATAACCCAAGGCCATGTGGTCTACGATCAGCTTGCGGCGCTCTGGCGGTATTTTCTCCACCATTTCTCTAATCCAGGCATCAAGTGCTTGAAGCTTCTTGGCGTAATCCTCGGCGTTCTTCCGGTAAAATTCAGCGTTCTGGGGGTCAACTTCTCCCAAAGCCGAAGCGATGCGGTTGGTCCAAGTGATAACGTTGATGGGGTCAAGCCAGATGTGTGGGTCTACCTCGTGCTCGTGTTCGGTGTGGCCTTCGCCATGTTCTTCACCCTCAAACGGCAATAGCTCTATCCCTTCCGAAAGGTCCACGATACGGGCGTTAGGGGAAGCATTCTCCAAAAGGCGCTTGAGGAAAGCCTCTTCCAACCCTGCTCCGTTGATAAAGATAATGCGGGCTTGGGAAGCCTTAACCAAATCCTGGGGGGATGGCTCGTAGGAATGGGGGTCGGCTCCAGGAGGCAAAAGCACGTTAAGAGCGACGGCTTCTTTCCCTACCTCTTTAACCACATCTCCGATTATAGAATTTGTAGCCATGACCTGAACCTTGCCCGATGGGGTGGGTTTTGGGGAACAGCTGGCTAATAGGAAAGCTAAAATGGTAATTAGCTGCAAACCCTTGGCCTTCATGGCTCCCTCCTAAGAGAGTATAGCATAAAAGGACAATCGTAGCAATATCCCTGGTTTTGCGCGGGGCTGTAGGTGCGTCCCAAAATCGTCGAGGCCCGGTAGGCTGAGATTGCAAAGGGCGCTGGAAGCGCCCCCTCCCCCAGTAGCCGTTCGG
>CAZPWR010000293.1:0-1788 GCA_964590555.1 uncultured Anaerolineae bacterium
TTCAAGTTTTAAGGGTGACCGGTGGCCAAGCTTGCGGCTCCGATAGCTCGCCTCATAGACGAATTCAGCCGCCTTCCGGGCATAGGCCCTAAGACGGCTTCCCGCCTCACTTTTTACCTCCTTAAGGCTCCGAAGGAGCAAGCCCTGGCCCTGGCCGAGGCTATAAAAGAGCTGAGGGAGAAAACCACCTACTGCGAAATCTGCTTCAACATAACCGATGAAAGCCCATGCCCAATCTGCAGGGACCCCGAGCGGGACCAATCCACCATCTGCGTTGTAGAGGACCCATTGGACGTGTTAGCTCTGGAAAGGACTGGGGAATACAAAGGGGTTTACCATGTCCTGCACGGAGCCATTTCCCCCGTTGAGGGGATTGGGCCGGAGGACTTGAGGATTCAAGAGCTTCTGCGGCGAGTTAAGGGCAAGCTCATCCGTGAGGTAATACTGGCTACAAACCCCAACTTAGAGGGGGAGGCCACGGCCATGTACATCTACCAACTTCTTAAGCCCCTGGGCATAAGGATAACCCGCCTGGCCCGTGGCCTCCCCGTGGGCGGGGACTTGGAATACGCCGATGCTATAACTTTAGCCCGGGCTTTGGAAGGGCGAAGGGAAATGTAACTTTTAGCCCCTTGCTTCCCTCAAAGCCCTCTCAATCCTCTCCAGCCTCTTTTCCCTATCCCTGACGAAGCGCCTTATCCCTTCAAGGACCCAGTACGGAGAAAGGTGAGCCTCTTCAATGACTTCCTCAACCGTGCCACCGGTGCGCCAGCGGTTATCCCAATCGGCCGAGAGGGAGTATTCTTCGGCGACTTTGTTGAAGAGCCAGTCGTGCATGAGCCAACGGGCCTGAGTGGTTATGCACATTGAATCCAGCTTATCCCCTTCCGATAGCACTCGGTTCCGGTACTCTTCCGGTTGGAAGGAGAAGAGCTCTGGGCTTATGGCTGCTATTACCTTGACATTCAACTTTTCCTCGTCCAACTTGGGCAGGATTTTGATGACGCTGACCATGGCGCTGGTCCCTTGCACTATGACCGTGCCCATCTTAGGCAGGTCCGGCCTGTAATCCCTCACGATGTAAGCCCCTTTGGCCGCCTCAAAGTACGAGGGTATCCCTAAGGCTTCCCGGTCAGGGACCTCTATCGGTGGACGGGTGAGGTGCAAGGCGATTAGTGGGACATCGTACTTGAGGGCTTCGCCCAAGACAACTGGGACTTCGTTGTGCTCCCACGGGTGCAAGTTTATTACCTGCCCTTTGGGGAAGAGCTGGGTCACTCCAGGGGCGAAGATTCCGAAGTGGGTGCGAGAGTCATCGGCTGTTTCGGGGCCGGAGTGGCCCGCTACCCATATGATTTTCCCGACCTTGAGCTGGCAGTCCTGGGCAAGCTGGCTTAAGAGCCTGAAGGGGCCATACTTGAGGTAAGCGAAGGAGCCGTAGGTGGAGCAAGCCCCGTAGAAGCCGTTAAACTCCTCCCAGGGGTTTTCAGCGAAGTTGACCGTTACCATGCCGGCCATTATCCCCGCATTGGCGAACTCCGTTATCTCTTGGGGGAGTAGGACGCCATCGGGTGAGCCGTAGCGTTCGTACCAGCCGTAGCCTGGGAAGTCTTCCCACCCTTTAGCAAAGCCCGAAATCATGGTTGAATCGGCCAAATCGGCGGCGCAAACGATGAAAAGCGGACGGCCATACTCCTTGTGCCCGAAGTAATTGACCCAAGCCCCCCATTTGGAGAAAGCCTCCCGGTTGGCAGCCTTTGTCCCAGGCGGGACGAAGAGCTTGGAAGG
>CAZPWR010000294.1:0-1752 GCA_964590555.1 uncultured Anaerolineae bacterium
CTCCCCTCTTCCTTGACCACTTTCTGGAACACTACCAGGAAGGAGTGGTGGAAGCGGGTGTTGCCTGGCCCTTCATCAGGGTGGTCGTTGTGGATTCCAAGGACTCTATCGCTGGGTAGGCCCAGAACCTCCACCGAACACAGCTGGCCTGGCCAGAGGGGGAAATTAGTTCCGGGCTCGCTCAGGGGCTTATCTACCGTAACGACTTGGCTCCCACCAGGCCATGAGACCCTGGCTTGTGCTCCGTAGGCTCTTCTCCCTTCCTCATCCAAGATGTCAATGTAGAGCAAACTTCGGCCTTGGTTTTCCTCAGGGGTAAGGTGGTGGATTTTGATGGCCATCCAGTAGCTTTGGCCCGCCTCTACTTTGGCCGGCTCTACTCCAACTCCGTAAGCTAAAGCATCGTTCTCCCTTTCCGGCATCGTTGACCTCCTTCAAAGTCCGAGGGCTCGGGCGATGGCGTAACTATCGCCTGAAATGCGGCGAACCTCACAGCCAGCTTCTTTCAAAGCTTGCTCCTTTTCCGGCCCCACTACCCTTTCATCCCCCACTATTATCACTTCCTTCGCCTGGGAGGCATCCTTGAGTGAGAAGACAGCTGGGGTTCTCGTTGCCACTATGTAACGCAAAGCGACTAAGAAATTGGCCTGCGCTATCGGCTCCTCCACCGGCCCAAAGTACAGGCAACGGTTAAAGGCTTTGCGCGGCTTCTTTACAGGGATGACTATGTCCAATTGATATGAGCTTTCTCCGTCCACTTCAATTCCGCTCTTCACTAAGCCGAACCCCTCCGCTTTTATGTCATAAACTCCAGCCCCAAGGAATAGGAACCGATAAGAGCCATCAGCTTCAGTGGTGGATTCGGCGACGGGGTTGCCTTCCCGCAGCAGAGTGAGCTTTAGGCCGGCCAAGGGTTTGCCCAAATCGTCCAAAACTTTCCCTTTAATTGAACTGGATGGGCCTTCCAAAGAAAGGGTCGGCAAAGTAAAAGCAGATAAGCCATCGGTTTCCACTTCTCCTATTTCCCTCTCCCCTACCACAATCCGGTATTTGCCCCGAGGCAGGTTTTCAAACCGGAAAGCACATCCTGCCGGCAGAGGTGTGGCCTTGGTTTCCGCTTTCCATCCGAATTCCTCTGATACTAAGCTGACGCTTGCCCCTTCCTCAAGCCCCAGGACTTCGCCTTGAACGGTGCTTTTGAAGGGCATGAGCAGGAAGAAGATTTCCTCATCTTCCAACTTAATTCCAGAGGCGATAGTTCCAAGGCCCTCCAGCTCCAGAGAATACTCTCCTGGTAATAAGCCGGGGAAGGCAAAGCGGCTATCTCCATCTAATTCAGCGACTTGGGAGAAGCCGGGCGCTTTTAAAGTTACCTTGCGCCCCTTGGGCAAGCCCGAAAGCTCGCCCTTGACCATGGCCCCTCTGGGCTGACCAACGGGGAGGAGTTGGAAATTGACCTCATAGGTTACAGGGGAGCCTGGCTCTCTACCAGGCACGTAAGCAGTATTGAGTCCCTCAGCCACATCGCTATCCCAATCGCCTTGAACGACAAGAAGCTGATATTCTCCAGGGGTGTGAAGGAACTCGTAGTATCCCGGAGGCTTACCCACCACTTGGCCTGTCACTTTGACCGGGAAGGAAGTGCCTGGTGGTGCTCCGGTCCAGGTCATCATCACTTTTATCCCTGAAATCGGAACACCCTTTTCATCCAGGACCTGGCCGTAGAGTAGGCGTCGGTTCTGGGTCTCCTCA
>CAZPWR010000295.1:0-2020 GCA_964590555.1 uncultured Anaerolineae bacterium
AGCCCACGATTAGGTGGACTGCCACCCGGCCAGGGTAGCGAGAAGCAGTCTCTTCTATCAGGCATAGGAAGTTTTCCCAACCCAAGCCTTTAGTCTGAGCAAAGACCCTTTCAGAAGCAGCGTCCAGGCCGAAGCCCAGATGGTCAAGGCCGGCTTCAAAGAGGGCTTGGATTTCGGACAAGTTCCTTGGCAGGAAAGCCGCATCTATAGGCAAAGGGACCCGTTCTTTGAGCTTGTAGACCAAGCTAAGGGTTTTCTGGAAAGCCTTAGGTGAACTGGTAACCTGAATGCAAACCCTTCGGAAAGGACCGGAAGAGCCGATAGTTTCCAGTCTGGAGATTACCTCCTCCTCAGGGAAAAGTGGCCAAGTGACCCTGGAGAGGGAGAGGGGGTTAGCGGTACTGCTTCGGGCTTGGGAGCAGAAAGAGCAATCCATCAAGCATTTCTCCCCCAGCATTAGGTAAGCGGTAGTGGGTGGGTGCTCCATCCAGCCCTTCTTAAGCCCCAAAACTATAGCTGTCCCAAGGGAAACGCCTATCATGGCTAAAATTATAGCTTCAAAAGCTTGGGAAGGGAAATTCACTTTGGAGCCGACTTAAGCCGCCCTCTTTGGACCTTCGGTCTTAGGTGGGCCTTCGCCGGCCAGGGGATGAAACCTCATAGCGATGGAGTTCCCCCAAAGATTTAAAAGAGGAGGCGACCTCCCACCTCATGCCACTTCGCTACAAGTTGGACCCAATACGTTGGCAAACCTTAAGCGAACGGGTGTGGGGAAAATTTTTTCAAGTCCACTAAAGCCGTCCTCTTTGGGCCTACGGCCAGAGGTTGGCCTATGCCGAGATTTGTTAAACTGGGGGTGGAGGGGGCGAAGTCTCCTCCCAGAGGGCTTGGGGGATGTGCCCCCAAAATAGCTAACTTTTACAACCACGTCACGAGTGGGCCCCCAAACCGCCAGCAAACCCTCAGTTAACGGAGGTGGGGGAAAATTTTTTCATGCCGATTGAGGCCTGCGCCGACCTTTGTTTTCAGCCTCAGGCTGAATTGCCCGCAGCTTTAGTGTTAAAGAGAGCATCTCCTCAGCATCTCTTTTAGCCAACGTAACCACTATCCTTGAATTGCCCGCAAGGGGAAAGGCGATTTTAACCCATGCGCAACTTCAGGCTCACCCATTTGGCAGATTGGTTTTAAGTGCCTATAATGGGAAAAAAGGCCTGGGCATCCCGGTCGTTAAAACTTCACGCTTCGGGGGGTGTAAGATGCAAAATCGTCCTAAGGTTCGCCGCTTGGCTTTCTTTACTGGGCTCTTTCTCTTTGCCCTTTACCTCTTGGTTTACAGAGGCACTGGATACGGTACGGATAGCTGGTTTTTTGCGGAAGAGATGGGACGAACTTTGCGGGAGGGATTTGAAAGGGTCAAAGCTTGGCATTACTTGGGTTTCTATGCGATTGGGGCCCCAATAGTAGCGCTAAGCCAAATCGTAAGCAGCTTTGGCACACTCCAAACCCTTACTTTAATAATCACCCTTTCAGCGGCTGTGAACGGCGTTCTACTATTGCTCCTGCTTTATGAATTGGGCTACAGCGAGGCTATTTCCACAACTTTAGCCATTGTATATGGTCTTGCCACACAGGCTTGGCCTTATAGCGGGTATTTATATAGAGAACCTTTAGCTGCAACCGGGCTTCTCCTGGCTATATTGATGGCCATACGTTACACTAAGAGAGGGGGGTGGCGCAACCTTTTGGCAAGTTTCGCTGCTTTTGCCTTCGCTTGTTTAGTAAAGCGCACTGTTTTTTTCCTGTCCTTGTTCTACGCCCCTTATTGCAGTTATGCTCTCCTAAAGCGGAGGGAGCCCCAATTATTTTGGCAATGGTGGGGACGCCTTAACCCTTTTAGCCAGGTCATTGTAGCCATAGTAGGTTTCTTAATTTTCGCAATAGCCCTTTATTTCTCCCTCCCTTTTCCTCGCAGCATGGCTGAGATTTTGCCCAACTTGCGGGATTTAGTAGGCCCTTTTGT
>CAZPWR010000296.1:0-2992 GCA_964590555.1 uncultured Anaerolineae bacterium
ATGACGGCAACATCCGGGCCTGGTTTCTCCCTCATGCAAGAGCATATCGGATACGCAGCTATGGCTGAGATACCATGCGTTGTGGGCAACGTTCAAAGGCTTGGGCCAAGCACAGGCCAGCCCACAAGCCCGGCCCAAGGGGATGTAATGCAGGCTCGCTGGGGCACCCACGGCGACCACCCAATCATAGTCCTCTGCCCTTCTTCGGTGAAGGAAGCCTTTGAACTCACTATAAAAGCCTTCAACTTCTCGGAAAAATACCGCACTCCTGTAATCCTCCTCATGGATGAGGTAGTGGGGCACATGAGGGAACCCATGGAATATCCTCCAGCCCAGCCTCCGGAGGTGGTTGAGCGCATTCACGCCTCCACCCCGCCCGAATGGTATTACCCCTACGACGAGGAGTTCGGGGATGTCCCCCCCATAATCCCGTTCGGGATGGGTTATCGCTACCACATTACCGGCCTTCACCACGACCGCTCCGGGTTCCCTACCTTGCGTCCGGATGAGATAAAGGGCTGGGTTGTGAGGGTTTTCCGCAAGATTGAGGCCAACAAGGCCGACTTCACCCTTTACCAAGAGGAGTGGACTGATAGGGCCAAGGTTTTGGTTATTGCTTACGGAGCTACAGCCCGTGCCGCCCGCCATGCGGTTAAAATTGCCAGAGCACACCGTTACAAAGTCGGCTTTTTGAAGCTTATGACCTTATGGCCCTTCCCCGAAGAGGTGGTTGAAAGGACCACCCGAGCCGCAGCAAGGGTAATCGTCCCCGAAATGAACATGGGCCAATTAGCGCTGGAAGTGGAAAGGGTTGTGGGGAGGCGAAAAGTCCAAAGGGTGAACAAAGTGGATGGCACTATGATAACCCCAGGGGAAATACTAAAAGCCATAGAAGGAGGTAAAGAATGAACCGCCAAGATGCCTGGGCTCTCCTTACGGAGTTCACTAAAAATCCAAACCTCATAAAGCATGCCTTGGCTGTGGAAGCGGCCATGAGGGCCTACGCCCGCAAGTTCGGAGAAGACGAGGAAAAATGGGGCATAGTCGGCCTAATCCACGATTTTGATTACGAGCAGCATCCCTCTCTGGAAGAGCATCCTTTCGCCGGAGCTAAGATTCTGGAAGAAAGGGGATGGCCTAAGGATATAATAAAAGCGGTCTTATCCCATGCCGACCACACCGGGGTTAAGCGGGAAAGCTTGATGGAAAAAGCTCTCTTCGCAGTGGATGAACTTACAGGCCTAATTGTAGCGGTAGCTCTGGTTCGGCCAACCAAAAGCATTCTGGATGTGACCGTGGAATCGGTCAAGAAGAAGTGGAAGGAGAAATCTTTTGCAGCAGGGGTCAAGCGAGAGGATATTGAGAGAGGAGCCCAGGAGCTTGGGGTGCCTTTGGACGAACACATCAGCATAGTCCTTGAGGCTATGAAAGGGATTGCCTCCGAATTGGGGCTTGCTGGGAAGTAATTTATGTCTTATTTTGCCGGAGAGGCTCTGGCGAGGGGCAAATATAAAGACTGGGTTTACCCGGCAGTTTGCCTCCTCGCCTTTTTAGGCTTATTAGTAAGCGCCTCCCGAGCAAGCATCGCGCAAATCTTAGCTGCCTCTGTCTCTTTGGCGATACTTTTAGGCAAAAGGAAGGATTTTGGCTTCTATACCTTAGCCTTGGCTGCAGCTATTTTCACTTTGTTCTTCTCCCGTGACCCTGCCAGTTTCTTGAGCGCTTGGCTTTTGGTGGATGTGCTTTTGCTCGCAGGATGGGGGGAGAAGAAAAGCATACCGGGGCATCTACTATCCCAAGGGGCAGTGATTTTAGCCTTCGTGGGCTGGGAGTATACAAAGGCTATGCCCCTCCTTTTCCTTTCAGCCTTTGCCAGGGCTGGGTTTTTCCCTTGGCCTCGTTCTTGCCTAAAGCCTCGGCGCTTGGCTTTCTTCCCAATAATCATTGCTTTCTACTTGCTAAACGTGGCAAGCTTGCCCGGTGGCCTCTGGCCTCTGGCTTTCGGCCTCTGGCTTGCCCTGGGGAGCGGAATTGAATTGGGTAAAAAGGAAGGTTTTCCTCAAGCCCTTTGGGGAATAACCCTTTCCTTTGCCTTCTACAAGCTTTGGAGCATACCCATCCTTATCGGGGCATTAGCTGTGGCTTCTTTAAGGAAGCTTTTTGAGGGGGCTTGGGAGAAGGTAGAAGGCACCGTTCCGCTGCTGCGGAAAATCGCCTGGAACGCTGCCGAATTCGTGGAGGGGGAAAGCGGTTGGCTTTGGGTAGGGATTGGATTTTTAGCCTTGCTTTTGAGGTTGGGGCAGCGAGGTGGAGGCTTGGGGCTATCAAAAATTTTCTGGCGCGAGCTTTTCCCCGAAGGCCTCGGGCTCATGAGCGCCGCCCTTTATTTACTGGTGGCAGAATCGGATTCGGCAATCCTTTTTTCCCTCCTGGCTCAGTACATCATAGCTGCTTTTTACAAATCTTCGCCTTCTTTAGGAAGCTGGCTCGTGGCAGCGAAGGCAACACTTGGGGCAATGGTCTGCCTCATCCTTTACCTTTCACGGTGGGGAGCTAAATGGCTTAGCCCTCGCGTAGCCACAGGCCAGGACAAAGGTGGAGGAAGCTGGTGGCTCCTGCGGTTGGCATTGGGCCTTGGGGGTGCGTTTTTAGCCTTTGCTCTTGCAAACCGTTACCCCCTTTTCTCGCCTTCTCTTGAAGAAAGACTTGTGGTGTACTGGCTCATAATTATCGGCTTACTTGGGGCACTTGCTCCCGGCTCTGTCCTCCAGAAGGCAGCTGGCATTTTGACTTTCCTGAATGGGCTTGAGCTAACAGGGCTTATCCTTAAACCCCTGGCCTGGTTCATTCACCCGATGATAGCCTTGGGAGCCTCTTTCCTTTCAGCCTACGAGAGGGCGAGGAGCCGATGAAGGAATTGCCGGCCCTTCTTATCCCCTTCGGTACAGCTTTAGCCATTTATCTTCTACCCTTCCGGAGATTCAGCTTCTGG
>CAZPWR010000297.1:0-2628 GCA_964590555.1 uncultured Anaerolineae bacterium
CGACCGAGCTTCCCGCCTTAAACGTTTCCATCCAGCTCCTCAATCAAAGCGGACAACTCATTTCCCAACTTGATGCGCCTTTGGCTTTGTTAGTTTCTCCGGATAAACTAAAAACAGGTGAATTCACAACTCGCTACGCCCTGGAGGTTCTTTCCAAGGAAATGGGAGGGCCTTCCAGGCTAATCGCAGTAATTTACAACCCTGCTACAATGCAAAGGGTAGCCTTTAAAGGGCTTGGCGATCATATGGAGTTGTTGTCCATAGGCCAAGGAGAATAGATTATGGATTACCGCTGGGAAGCTGGGCTATGGGTTGCTTTTTCCTTAAGCCTCTATGCCCTTGGGACTAATTACCTTGCACCTTTGTGGGCAGCCAGGAGGCCGCAAAGGCTTTGGGCAGAAGGTCTTGAGGAGCTTGCGCTTGGGCTTTATTTCTTGGGGGTCCCAGCCCTTGCCCTCTTGAGGGGGGCAATCCTACCGCGTTTCATGGGCTTTACCCACCTTGATTGGCTCGGAGGGATTGGGCCCTCGGTCCAAGCAGCTTTTTTCTTTGCCCTGCTCCTTTCCACTATCACGCTCCTCTGCCGCCGATTAGGTTCGGAGGCAAGAACTAACCATTCAGCCTTGCTTGGCTTAAAGCAGGCTATTTACTTCCAAACCCATTGGGCCTTTTACCGAGCCTTCGCTATACCCCTCTTGGGTTTGACGAGCGGAACTTTGGCCGGGCTGGTCCTCTCAATTGGCGAGTTGTTTCTCTCCTTGAGGGAAAAGCCAAACCCTTCCACCATTTTCCGCCTTGGGGGCTTGGCGGTGGCGACAGGGATTATTTTCCTGTACTCCCGCAATTTTCTCTATTGCCTTGCGTTCCACTGGCTCCTGCAAGAATTGATGGTGAGGGTCAAAAGGTGATTTGTTTCGCTATTGTTTTCGGTGTCGCTTTCCTTACTTCCCTCCTGCTGACCCCCGCCACCATACCCCTCGGCTTTAAATGGGGAGCTGTAGATATGCCAGGGGGCAGGAGGGTTCACAAAGGAGTAAAATCGCGCTTGGGTGGAATAGCCCTTTTTGCTTCCTTTACGCTTGCCGTGACCCTTACGCTTATCCTACCGCCTTCTCTAATCCCTCCACGCAACGACCCGAAAGAGCTCACCAGGCTTACCGGAGTCATCTTAGGCTCTATCTTCACCTTTGCAGTAGGGCTATTGGACGATAAGTTTGACCTCAAGCCAATTTTCCACCTCTTAAGCCAGCTTGTCGCTTCCCTCATCGCCATCGCTTTCTTGGTCTTCATTGAGAGGGTGATGAATCCCTTCACCAATCAGCTGGTGATTTTCCCTTTCCCATTTGTGGTGGCCTTCACCATTTTTTGGATTTCGGGGATGATAAATACGGTGAATTTTCTGGACGGACTTGACGGGCTTGCGGCCGGGGTTGGGGCAATAACTTCGGCGGTTTTAGCGCTGCATATGTGGAGGGAAGGGCAGTTGAGTGTAGTGCCTCTGCCCTTGGCCCTCCTGGGTTCAACCCTGGGGTTTTTGCCATTCAATTTTCACCCCGCCAAGGTTTTCATGGGAAGCTGCGGCTCTTTCTTTTTAGGCTATGCTTTGGGGACTTTGTCCATAGTGGCCGGGGCTAAGGTCGCCACAATCCTCTTGGTGATGGGAGTCCCCATAATGGACGTGGCTTGGATTATCCTCCAGAGGATTCGCCTCCGCCGCTCAATTTTCCAGGCCGATAGGCGCCACCTCCACCACCGCCTGCATGACCTCGGCTTTTCTCAGAGTCAGGTAGTTTTAGCCTATTACGGGGTGAGCTTGTTCTTCGGGATCTTGGTTTTCATTCTGCCGACCCGCCTCTACAAGCTATTAGCCATCCTTCTACTCTGGCTCATTACCTCAATTGTGCTTTGGCTCCTGACTTTGAAAGGGGAGCGGAAGGCATGATTGGGTTCATAGTCATGGTGGCAAGGAAGGGGGGAGGGAAGATAAGCGAGCTCCTTTCCGAGGCTCGCTTGGCAGCGGCCATTGATGCGGTGGAAAGAGCAAAGAAGGTCGGCTCCTTTGACCCCATAATCGTAGCCACGAATTGGCCAGAGGCAGCGGAGGCTTTCCAAAGTTTGGGCGCAATAGTGGACCTGGACCGAGGGGATTTTCACTTTGGGGGGAGGCTGCTTGCGCTTGTTTCAAAATACAGGCTTGGCAAAGTCTTTTACACTGGGGCTGCTTCTATCCCGTTGCTTCCTTCCTCGTTTTTAGCCCAGATTGCCTCTTTCTTGGAAAACGATGGCGTTTTAGTAGCCAATAACCTCTTTTCCAGCGATTGGGTTGGTTTTTCTCCGGCTGAAGCATTGGGAAAAATCATCCCGCCTTCTTCCGACAACGATTTGGCCTGGAGGCTTTGGGATGAGGCCGGCCTTAGGCCGATAATCCCACCTCATTCTACAGCCACAACTTTTGACATAGACACACCATCAGACCTCCTAATCCTCAAAGCCTATCCGTGGCTTGAAGGAAAGATTGCTTCCTTTGTGGAGAAGTTGCCGTTTGATGCCGAAGTCGTGTGGAGAATCGCCGAAGTCCTCAGGGATGAAAATGCCTTCATTTTGGCTGCGGGCAGGGTGCCAAGTTAT
>CAZPWR010000298.1:0-2250 GCA_964590555.1 uncultured Anaerolineae bacterium
GAGAGAAAACGAATGCGCGTGGAGGGGCTGGGGGGTAATGGCGCAATGGGCATCCCGTCGCGCTCGGGGAGGGCATGCCATATTCTTGGACTGCCTTACTTTGGAATACCACCGCGTCCCTTTGCCAGCTGGCATCTCCATAGTGGTCGCCGATACTCGTGTTCGGAGAGAGCTGGCCAGTTCCGAATACAACCTTCGTAGGAAGCAATGTGAGGAAGCGGTCGCTATCCTCCGAACCCGTTGGCCTCAAGTTCGCTTCCTAAGAGACGTTAAGCCTGAGGAAATGCCCGAATGGGAGGAACCTTTGCCTGAGCCGTTGAGAAGCCGGGCAAAGCACGTAGTGGAGGAGAATGCCAGGGTGCTCAAAGCCAAAGAGGCCTTGGAGAAGGGAGATGTGGAAAGCTTTGGCCAGCTTATGGCCCTTTCCCACCGGAGCCTAAAGGAACTTTATGAAGTAAGCTCGCCCGAGTTGGACTTCCTAGTGGAAACGGCCATGGCTTGCGAGGGGGTATATGGTTCCAGGCTTACAGGAGCCGGCTTTGGAGGTTGCACAGTGACTTTGGCAGAAGAAAGGGCAGTTCCTGCTTTGCGGGACAGGCTAAGGGAAGCTTACCTCGATCGCTTCGGCTTTGCCCCAGAAATCTACGAACTTAGCCCCGTCGGGGGAGCGTTTACGTTTATTGGTATAAAGCATTAGCCTTCGCCGATGCCGAAATCCTACCATAGACGTGTGACGCCATATGCATCAAATTCAGGATCGTGGCTAACAATCGGCATTTGCTCTACAAGGGCTTGGGCAATTAACAACCGATCAAATGGATCCCGGTGATAAAACGGCAGAATGGCGACTTTGGCCGTATGGCCTATAGTGATGCCGAGCAATCCGATACGATTCAGGCTAAGTTGCTGAGGGATGAAAACCTCAAAAGGCTGGGCAAGCCGTAATCTGCCTAAACTTATTTTAATGGCCATCTCCCACAAGCTTGCAACGCTTAAGAAGACTTCGTTGTTTATATCTTCAATCAGCGTCCGCGCCGTTAGGCTGAGGCGCTCATCACCGCTAATAAACCACAGGAAACTATGTGTATCCAGCAGCAGTTTCATGGCATATACTTGCTGAAATCAGCAAGTGGGGCATCAAAATCTTCACTTATGATGATAAGACCCTTCGCACTCCCGAATTGGCGGCGTGTCAGTGGCGTAGCTGGTACAAGTTGCACGGCTTCTTGCAAGTCTTTGATGATAATGACTTGTTCGCCTTCAAGTGCGGCGTTAATCAATTCAAGCAAACGTGATTTTGCTTCCTCTAAATTGACCTGTAACATTTTATCCTCCTTACCGTCATACTAACCTATGAGCCCTGGCTAACTTGATTATACTGCAAGGGAAATGGATGTCAAGCTAAGTGATTAAGTTTCTTCAGCCCAAGGCTTTTGGGCCGCAGTTCTTGGCGTGGCCCTTCGGTCAGCGTGAACAATTGGTTTGACATCCCTTGCCTGTCGGGTTACAATCTTTTAAAGTCCTAAGGAGGACCAGCCATTCCTTCAGTTGATGCCCTTTTCCTTTTCATACTGGTCTTGGCCAGGGTGAGAATTGATACTTTGGCTCAGCTTGTCCTTCCTCAACGCCACCAGGACGTGGCCTCTTTGCCTATCACTAGCCTCATTCTTAGCCCAAAGGCCCAAGAGCTCCTCAAGGACTGGCTCACAGACCCGTTGTCGCTTCTTCTCATTTCCACCGCTTTTGGCCTCTTGGTGCTTTACTTTGTGGTGGATGCGATATGGCCTCGCTTCTACGGCCTGAAGCTCGGGATAATCTACGGCATTATCCTCGTCACGGTGGTGGCCGAATCAGTGCTTTACATAATGCTAAGGCACCAAACCGGCCCCGCTGCTTACACTCACGACGGCGGTGTCATCCAGACGGAGGAGGCCAT
The DNA here is from genome assembly GCA_964590555.1 of uncultured Anaerolineae bacterium. Taxonomy (GTDB): domain Bacteria; phylum Chloroflexota; class Anaerolineae; order SpSt-600; family SpSt-600; genus SpSt-600. The sequence continues at coordinate 1,937 of CAZPWR010000298.1, forward strand.
CAAGTTTTTCCAGGCCGGGAAGAACCCCTACGTTGAGGATTACACCCAAACCCCAATGGCGGAGTGGGGCCTGGATTACAAAACGGCCCTTTACCATTATCCTTACCTTCCTTGGACTTTCCTGTTCTCTTGGCCCTTTTACCGGGGTTTTGAGGCTGCGCTCGGCTGGTACGACCAGCGGTTCGTTTACCTCCTCCTTTTTATCTTGACCCTGGCTATGGCTCCGGCTTTGGCCTCAAGGCCTGAGGAAAAGCTTATGTTAGTGGCGGTTCTGGGCCTTAACCCCATTATGGGAAGCGATGTTATCTTCGGCC
>CAZPWR010000299.1:0-3125 GCA_964590555.1 uncultured Anaerolineae bacterium
GGAAATGGCTAAGGCCAACGTGGAACTGAACGGTTTCCCCGTCCGGGATGAGGACTTTGTTAGGGGCGATGTCTTTGAAGTCTTGAGGGAATGGCGGAAAGAGGGGAGGCTTTTTGACCTGATAGTGTTGGACCCCCCTAAATTTGCCCACTCAAAGGAGCAGGTAGACGATGCGGTGAGGGGCTACAAGGACATAAACCTTATGGCTATGGGGTTGCTGAGACCTGGCGGGATACTTTTTACCTTCTCCTGTTCTGGCCTCGTTCCCCCGGAGCTGTTTCAGAAAGCCGTCTTCTGGGCTGCCCTGGACGCTGGGAAGGAGGTTCAAGTCATAGGGAAAATGAGCCAGGCCAGGGACCACCCATTCTCCCTCAATTTCCCAGAGGGTGAATACCTCAAAGGCCTTATCCTGAGGGTTGCATGATGTTGCGCTTGGCCTTCTACCCTCTATTCCGAGCGATAGGCAAGCCAAAACTTTTGCCGTTTAGTTTGGTGATAAGCCTCACTTACCGGTGTAACTCGCGCTGCTCAACCTGCCGAGTTTGGGAACGCTCGGCAAAGGAGTTCAGCTTTGAGGAGTGGAAGGAATTTTTCCACCGCCTTGCCCCTCACACTCGCCTCTATTACCTCACATTCAGCGGTGGCGAGCCATTCCTGAGGGAGGATATTGCCCAGGTGGTGACCGAGGCCGCGCGAGTCCTTAAGCCTGCTCTCATCACCATCCCCACCAATGGCCTCCTCAGCCGGCGCATACCAAACGAGGTTAGGAAAATGCTGGAAGGCATGCCTGCAGGAACGAAGCTCGGGATAAACATTTCCTTGGACGGGATAGGGGAGGAGCACGACCGCATCCGCAATGTGCCCGGAAATTGGGAGAAAGCTATGGAGACTTACTGGGCGCTGCGGGCTATCCACCACCCAGCTCTCATCCTGAGCATCCATACCGTCATTTCCCGTTTCAATGTTGAAAGGATTGGGGAAATAGCCCGCAACCTCATAGCCCTTAAGCCCGATTCCTACATAACTGAGGTGGCGGAGGAAAGGGAAGAACTGCACACGATAGGCCTTCCCATAACTCCTTCAGCCCAGGAATATCGGCAGGCGATAGGGGAAGTTATAGAGGCGATAGGGGGGATTAAGTTCAAGGGCTTGCCCAGGCTTACCCAGGCTTTCCGGCACGAGTATTACTTACTTACCGAGAGGATTTTGAGGGAAAAGAGGCAAGTAATACCCTGCTATGCAGGCTGGGCTTCCGGCCACATCGCCCCCGATGGCGATGTCTGGACTTGCTGCACTCGCGCTCAGCCTGTAGGGAATCTGCGGGAGACAGGTTACGATTTAAGGCCCATATGGTTTGGGGAGAGGGTTGAGGAGATACGTCGGAGCATAAAAGCTGGCGAATGCTACTGCCCCATGGCTAATGCCAGCTATGTGAACATGCTCCTTAATCCCCCAACCCTCCTCCGCACCCTTCTCCAATTTAGCCGATTCCCTTCTTCCTAAGAGCTTCTTCAATCCGGTCCATAGCTTCGTTTATGTTCTCCAGGGAGTTAGCGTAGGAAATCCTGAGGAACCCTTCCCCGTATTCTCCGAACGAGGTTCCGGAAAGGACGGCGACCCCGGCTTCGTAGAGGAGGAAATCGGCCAGCTCCTTGCTCTTCATTCCGGTGCCTTCAATGTTGGGGAAGGCGTAGAAAGCTCCGGCGGGCTTGAGGCACTTAAACCCTGGTATCTTGTTGAGCCTTTCCACTATCACATCCCTGCGCTCCCTGAAGGCCTGGACCATCTTGTCCACTGAGTCCTGTGGGCCTTTGAGCGCCTTCATCCCGGCGATTTGCGTGAAGGCAGCCGCACAGGAGTTGGAGTTGGTCATGAGCCGGGTGACATGCTCCGCAAGCCAGGTAGGCATGACCCCATAGCCAAGCCTCCAGCCGGTCATGGCATAAGTCTTAGAGAAGCCATCAAGGATTATGGTGCGGTCCTTCATCCCTGGGATGCTGGCTATACTGTAGAACTCCCCTTCGTAAACGATACGGCTGTAGATTTCATCTGAAAGGACCATTATATCCCGCTCAATTGCTACTTCAGCTATTACTTCCAAATCCTTCTTGGACAAAATCCCGCCGGTTGGGTTGGCGGGGGAGTTTATCACAATCAACTTAGTGCGCGGGGTGATTAGGCTTCGGAACTCATCGGGGTCAAAGGAGAAGTTGTTCTCCATCCGCAAGCGCATTGGCACAGGCTTGGCCCCTGTGAACCTAATCATGGACTCGTAGATAGGGTAGCCGGGGTTAGGGTAAATCGCCTCATCCCCTTCCTCGCACAAGGCCAGGATGGAGAAGAAGATGATGGGCTTTCCGCCCGGCACTACTACCACATTTTCTGGGCCTACATCAATCCCTCGCGTTTCAGAAATGTATTCGGCGATGGTTTCCCGCACTTCCCAAATCCCGGCCGAGGGGGTGTAGTGAGTGTAACCGTTATTCATGGCTTCGTAGGCTGCTTCTATGATATGGCGGGGCGTATCAAAGTCTGGCTCACCTATCTCAAGGTGGATGATTTTGCGGCCCTGGGCTTCAAGGGCTTTAGCTTTAGCTAAGACTTCAAAAGCGGTTTCGGTTCCGAGTCTGAGCATTCGTGAAGCTAACTTCATCTTTACCCCTCCAAGGCGGTTTTTCTGCGTTCTTATTTTACCAAAGTTTGCCCTTTAAAGGAAATGTTGGGCCGTAAACGACCTGTCTAAAAGTGCGAGTGACGCCGGAGGCACCCTTTTACCGCGAGTTCGGCATTGGCCGACCACTGTCCAAAAGGTTAATTTCAATTGGGGTGAAGGGCACACCCCACGCCAACTGCCAGGGGGCAGGGCCCCTTGGACCCCCGTACCCCCTCGCAGGGGATTAGGGGGTCGGCGTAGGCCGCCCCCTGGCCGAAGGCCAAAAGAGGCTGATTTTAATCAGCCGTTCGTTGAAGGTGCGCCAAGGTTTTGGGTCCCACTCGTGGGTGGGTTGCAAAAGGAAGCTATTGACCCCCTTTTACCCCCCCCTCGCAGGGGGTAAGGGGGGGCGGGGGCGCATCCCCAGCACCCCCGTACCCCCCTCGCCAGGGCGGGCGGGGGGGGGCCGCTT
>CAZPWR010000300.1:0-2103 GCA_964590555.1 uncultured Anaerolineae bacterium
AGCCCATTGGGCCAGTTTACCGGGCGCGTCTGTACTCCGCGCGTGACCAGCGTGAGAAGTGCGGCGGGCCAGGAGGAAGGCTTCAACTTTAAAGCGCGTCTCTTTGACTAAAGCGCTCACCTCAGCAGTGGGGATTGGCCGGACAAATGTAACCTGCACATATACGAGCTTTGGCTCTTTCCGAGCAAGAAGGGCATAGTTGCGCTTGGTGTTGGCTTCCCTATAGGCTTGTATTCCCTTTTCACCACCATAGAGGTAGTAAACGTTTACAAGAACATCTCCGGTGCCCTTTAATACCTCTCCTGAATAGCTATAAGTGGCGGTCTCACCGTGGAATATGCGTTTTCCGGCATAGAGTTCAAAAGGCTCCGTGAACACAAGCGCCACCAGCGCTACCATCAACGCCAATCCCAAAAATGTGACGCCTATCCAAAGTCTCTTATTCTTCATGTTTAGACCCCCTTTTAAAACCCAAAAAGCCGCAAAAGGCATAATGTATTAGGGCACAAAGTTTCTTTACGGTAAATTTCAGCCGTCGCCGCGTCAAAGGAGACAAAATCCTAACCCTCATTGCCGTCAATCCCTAACAGAATACCCTTACCATTTGCTTACGCCAATCCGCCTACTGCCAGCAACATACCATTTCCCGTTACGCCGGACCAATGTGTCTTCATACAAGAACCAACGATCATCATAGATGACGATCGCTATATCCCCTTTGATCACTACCGACTCAAATCGGACGTTTTCCCACTTCCATTTCACATACTCTTCAGCCGACATCGTTGGTTGGTCTACCATGGGAGGCGGCGTGGGTATGGGTTTATCCCTCAACTCTTCGGGTGAAAGGTAATCTTCAGGCGAGATGTAGTCCCGGCCAGCAGCTCTTGCTTTGGCCCAGGCTTCTTCACTAAGCTTACGCAGCCTTTCAGTATTGTAGTAGCCCGCAATGCCAAAGGTAAGATATCCTGCCCCCTCAGGGACTGTGCCAAGCCACTCCTTCAATTGCTCTCTTTGCTCAGGAGTCAGGGGTACACGGGGATCATCCACAAACACAGACGGGAATTGACTTACATCGTGGGTTACGTGGGCCATGTATCCTACTTTGTAAGCCTCTATGATGGTGGCCTGTATTTCACGTACCTCTTCTGGGTCCAGGATGCCAGCGGCAATGACCTCACTGGTAGGGCTATTGCTGCCCAGGCCTCTTACAAATACTACCCCTCCTATCGTGATGAAGATTATCAACCATACCAAAAAGCTAATTTGTACTTTCTCATAACTTTTCCCCCTTATCTTATCACCATTTGACATGCACTGACCAATACGCTGTGCCGGGTGGTACAAATGCATTCCAAGGGATCCTCTTACGCGGGGAGTATGCTGGTTTCTCAACCCACCGCTATCACCAACGATCACCGTGGCGTGCTCCGGAATATTATCACGATTCCCCTGTTGATTTTGACCTTGTGCATTATTAACCTACTGAGGTTAAGGTAGTCACCGGATTTTTAGCCTCACCTTCAGTGTACCAGAAAAGGCACTGCATGTCTACTGTGGATTTCCACAGGTCCGGCCTGTGGATTTCCACAGGTTAAGGCCTCTCGGCAATAAAAGAAGGGCCGGCCGCCAACACCGGACCCCCTGCTCTGCATCCTGAGCATCAAGGAATAATCCCCCGCTCCTTCGCCTTCACCACTGCCTCTACCCGCGAGGCCACTCCAAGCTTCCTCAGGATGTTGCCCACATGAAACTCTACCGTCCGCTCCGTCACCTTTAATCTCAAAGCAATTTCCCTGTTGCTCAGCCCCTCCGCCATCAACACCAACACCTCCCTTTCCCGCTCCGTTAGCTGCGGGGCCTCCCCTTTGCCCTCCAGGATGGCCTTCACCGCCTCCGCCACGCCAGGGCTGAAGGTCATTCCGCCCTGGGCCGCTTTGCGGATGGCCTCTACGATAACCTCAGGCGCCTCCTCTTTCAGAAGGTAGCCCACAGCCCCGGCCTCTAACATCCCCCGGATGTAGTGCTCGTACCGGTAGGCGCTGAGAGCGCCGAGGAGAGGCGCGAGGGCTCTCCCGCGGGTGGCGCGCGTGCCACAGCGTG
>CAZPWR010000301.1:0-1900 GCA_964590555.1 uncultured Anaerolineae bacterium
GAAAGCCAGTTTGTCGGACGGGGTATCGGGGCCCACTCCCGCCGCCGCGATGGCCCGGTTGACGCTGACCGTGGATTCCCGGCCCTGGTGGCACTGGAGACAGAGGTTGGCGTCCAGGTTCTCCAGAGCGACCTTCGCCCCGCTGGGGAAGGTAACCTCTTTCACCTCATAACGTGCTGGCCACTTAGTATGGTCGTGGCAAGTGGTGCAGGCCATGCTGCCTGAAGGCTTTGCAGCAATAGTAGCTCCATTCTTCAAGAACATGGGAAGCCCCTCGGCCGTGTGGCACTTGACGCAGGCCGCCGGGACCTCGCCCTCGGCGTCCCAGTGGCGCCAGGCCTCAGCAGAGCCGTCAAAGTGACCAGCGTCCGTCCGATGGGCCTTGCTTAGGTCTATAGGCTGGCTCAGAGCCTTGTTGAGGTCCTCAATTGAGTCGTAGAGCAACTGGATGATGTACTTGCCGCCGTGGACAAAGGCGCCGGGGTCCTTCATGGAGGTCTGGTAATTGTATGCGGCCTTCAACAAGCGCGGCGTCCAAGCGTTGTAGCGGTTGTTAAAGTTGGACTCGTCCGGGTCGGCCTGTCCGTTGCCATTGGTGTCTACAAAGAAGTAGGGGTACGCCGCGGGGTTGTAAGCGATGGCCTTCTTGGAGACCTCTTTGGCGTAGGCCTGAATGGCCCGGAGGAGCATTTCCTGAAGGCCTTGTATCTCGTAGTAGATGCCCTCCTTCACGTCCCCGTCGCCGTCGTAGTCCTTTGTAGAACCCATCATGCGGACTTTCTTGAAATCCTCAGCGGAGGCGACGCCTTCATGGCACAATGTGCAGGCTTTCACATTGACCTTAAGGGAGTGGGGGTCATGGCAGTCCACGCAGGCCTGGAAGCCTTCCACGTGTTCAAAGCGGGCATCGTAAGATTTACCCTTGTATTGGTAGCCGCCCTTCGCCAGGGTGCCGAACTGAGTCGCTGCCGCAGCAAAGTAGTGAATGTTGATGAAGGTCAGGTCGGCGCTGACCGCATCGTCGGCAACCCCCGCTTTGGCGATGGCGTCGTCCACCGCGACGGTGGAGGCCCGGCCTTGGTGGCACTGCATGCAGCGGGCCTCATCGCCCAGGCCCTTCACCTCTGCACCAGACGGGAAGACTACGGAGGTCAACCGGGCAGCTGCTTCGTTGTGGCAAGCCTCGCAAAAGATAACGGTGCCTACCGGGGCAGCCTTATCCACCTTCCCGGCTTCACTCCCGTCCGCGCCTAAAAAGTCCAGGAACCCTGGGGTGCTATGGCACTTAGCGCACTCCACAGGGATTTCGCGTGGGGTTGCCTCATTCCAATGGGTGAAAGCCTCCGAGGCCGCATCAGCGTGGGCGGAGGCGGCCCAAACATCCAAATAGGGGCAAGCCGCAACTTCTGCGGGCGAAGGGGGTTTCTTCTCCTCAGGTGTGGGAGTCGGAGTAGGCGGTATAGGGGTAGGAGTTGGTTGGGCACAAGAGGCCAAAATCGCTACCGCCACCGCCAAAAAACAAACCGTCAGGATAATTAGCCCCTGACGGATGTAAGAAGTACGTCTTGCCAATCTTCCATGCATAGCTACCTCCTCTTTGAGGATTATTTTGGTAATATTTTACTAAGAAACGGCGGAAAAGGCAAGTTAAATGTTTACTAATCGTGCCAACGGCAACTGGCTCATAGCTAATTGGGCCTTTCCAGCACTTAGTAATAGCCTTGGGTGCACCAATGAATCCAAATAGAGCCTTAGCTAAGGGAGCGCTCGCCCTTTGTGGATATTGTTGCCCGTTGCACCCCCCATCCGCAAGTAAATTTTCTTTAAAATGCACCCGAATTGGAGGCTGCACCGAAGCAAAAACGGTGTATAATTTTAAAGGCAAAACGAGGACGGAGGT
>CAZPWR010000302.1:0-1885 GCA_964590555.1 uncultured Anaerolineae bacterium
AGGAGGCTGAAAAAGCCCTCCGCAAGGCCGGATGCCCCGAAGCCACTTGAACAGGGTAAAGCCTATGGGCGCGCAGAGAAAAGCGGCTCTTTTCATCGCCAGCATTCTCTTCCTGCTCTCGGCTTGCTCTACCCCAGCTCAGAAACCAATTACCCTTGAAGTAGACGGAAAGGTCTACTCCTTTTCCACCCAGGCTTTGACCGTAAGGGAGGCGCTGGCGGAGGCAGGAGTAAAGCTTGGCCCATACGATAGGGTTGAGCCAGACCTGTGGGTTGAAATCACCCCTGGCACCCACATCCGAGTCGTCAGGGTGGAATACAGGCTGGAAAGCATCCGGCGGCCAATCCCATTTGAGCCTCGCACCATCCGAAGCGAAGCCCTCCCACCAGGAGAAAGAAGGCTAATCCAGCCGGGGATAAACGGGGAAGAAGAGATTGTTTACCGAGTTACCCTGGAAGATGGTGTGGAAAAAGGCCGGGAAATCGTTTCCACCAGAGTTATAACCCCTGCCCAGGACGAAATCGTGGTTGTAGGGGTGGAAAAGCTCCTCTCCTCAGTCCCGATAAGCGGGACCATAGCTTACCTCTCTGGCGGGAATGCTTGGCTCATGCGGTTTTCCAGCAACTCCCGCCGCCCTATCACTACTTGGGGCGACCTGGACGGCAGGGTCTTTGAGCTCTCACCCGACGGCAAATATTTGCTTTTCACCAGGCGGGAAGAAGGCGAAAAGCTGAACTCGCTGTGGGTCGTGACTGCTACAATCGCTGGGGAGGAACCAAGGCCTCTCGGGTTGGAGGGAATCCTCTACGCCGAGTGGGAGCCAGGGACTGGCCAAGAGGGCATCTATCGCTTTGCCTATTCCACGGGGGAGAAATCCTTCGGCTCCCCAGGATGGAAAGCGCACAACGACCTATGGATCGCCACCTGGGAGCCATTCGCTTCCCTGAAAGCAACCCCTGTGATTACAGCTTGGGAAAACGTGCCATACGGCTGGTGGGGGATGAACTTCCGCTGGATACCGGGCAAGGAGGTTTTCGCCTGGGCCACGGCTGAAGGGATCGGCTTAGTGGATGTAGAGACTGGGGTCGTAACCCCGCTGCTCTCTTTCGCCCCCTACTACACTTATGCGGAGTGGGTCTGGGTGCCCCCGCTTTCCCCCTCCCCAGAAGGAGACTTTATCGCTACCGTTGTCCACGGCCCCCCTGTAGGTGGAGAGCAACCTCAGGACAGCCCCGCCTTTGAGGTTTGGCTCCTTAGCTTGGATGGGAAAATCAAAGTGCGCTGGGCCGAAAATACTGGGATGTGGTCTCACCCCTGTTGGTCCCCATCTTACCCTGAAGGCGATTTCATCCTCTACGGCCAAGCTAACGAACCCTTCTACTCCCGAACTTCCCTCTACAAGCTCTACCTGGCCGACCGAGACGGCTCAAACCGGCAAATCATCTTCCCTCCGCCCCTGGAGCCAGGCTTGCAGGACCCATCGCAAGTTTCCTGGTCCCCCTTCGGCCCGCAGTTTGTTGTCAGTTACCAAGGGAACCTTTACCTTGTGGATGTGAAAGGGAAGCAGTTCTTCCAGCTTACTGGTGACGGTAACAGTTTCAATCCTCGGTGGAGCAAGTAGGCTGGGCTTAAGGCTTTGGGCTTTCCCATTTTGCCCCTTTAGCAGGAGTATGGTAGGGCGGGGGCACACCTCCCGAACCCCCTGGGCTCTGTTCTCCCCATCCCCGTTTGCTGAAGGTTTTCCAAGGTTTTGGGTCCCGCTCGTAGGGGTTTGCAGGAGGTGGCAGTTCACCCCCGGTTTTGATTTTGTGGGGGGGAGCGCCCGCCCCCCCGCCCGCGTGTCCCGTCTCCTCCCCCCACCCCCCCCCTGCCCGCCAGAGGCGCG
>CAZPWR010000303.1:0-2554 GCA_964590555.1 uncultured Anaerolineae bacterium
CTGTGAAGAAGAGGTCAACCACCGAGCGGCTAACCTGCCAATACGATTCAACTTCAGCCGGATTGAAGACCGGACTGAGCCCGCTCTGCCGATAGATAAACTGGCAGAGATGTACCGACGCTTCCTGCAAATTCAGCAAGAAGTGGTGCAGGAACGCTTCGGCGAACCCCTTCTCCGCCAATTGCTCCGACAAACGATGGCTCAAGTTAACCCCTCTCTAATGGAGACGCTCCGAAGGTATCGTTTGATTCCTCCTTCCTTTTAGGCCTCTGCCAACGCATTTCCCTACCAAAGCTTCTATTGGCAAATTGACTATTGACAAATTGCAAATAATGTAGTATAATTGCTTTGCAAGCTGAACAAGGAGGGTGAAAATGCACCGCAGAGGTTGTGGGTGGCATTGGCAAGGGTGTTCCCGGCGGGCGGTGCGGTTTCTGGAGCCTGCGCTGCTACTTCTACTGCACCATGGCCCCGCCCATGGCTACACCCTCCTGGAGCAATTGGGATCCTTCGGCCTGGGAGAGTTTGACCCCACTGTTGTCTATCGGGCGTTGCGAGAGATGGAGAAGCAGGGTTGGGTGGTCTCCGCGTGGGACCGAGAGCATACCCAAGGACCACCCCGTCGCGTCTACCGCCTGACCCCTCTGGGGGACGAAGTGCTCCGGTTGTGGGTCCAAGACCTGGAGGAAACCCGCCGAATAGTGGAGGATTTCCTAAAGGCCTACTATCAGCATGTAAAAGAACATCCAATGGAGGAGGAAAAATGAAAATCGCAGCTGTATCCGACGACGGCGTGACCATCAGCCAGCATTTCGGTCACGCTCTGCTCTATATGGTCATTAAAGACGACGCAGTGCAGGCTTACCTGAAGTGCAAACTGGAATACCATCCGGAGCGGTTACATTGACGGAATAAGGAGCATGACCTATGGAACAATTGACACATTTCGCCCCTCAGGAGCAAAGCGCTTTCCTGGCTTACCAGCGGGACGAACTGACCGAACACCACATCTACACCCGCCTGGCCCGGAGGGTCCGGTCGCCAGAGAACCGGGCCATCTTGGAACACATCGCAGCGGATGAACTGCGCCACTCCCGTTACTGGGAACGCCTCACCGGGCAAGAAGTCCGCCCCGATTGGCTTAAGGTTTGGTTTTACACCCTGGTTGGGCGGATTTTCGGCTTCACTTTTGCCGTCAAGCTTATGGAGCGCGGGGAGAAAGGAGCGCAGGATAACTATGCCCGGATAGAGGGGGCCCTCCCCGATGTTAAGGCCATTGTCCAGGAGGAGAAAGAGCATGAGGAAGCCTTGCTGGCGATGCTGGACGAGGAACGGCTGCGTTACACCGGCTCCATCGTCTTAGGGCTGAACGATGCGCTGGTAGAGCTTACTGGTGCATTGGCAGGGCTAACTTTCGCCCTGCAGAACACCCGCCTAATCGCAATGACTGGCGCTATCACTGGCATCGCCGCTGCCCTTTCCATGGCGGCATCTGAGTATCTTTCCACCCGCGCCGAAGGCGGAGAACGGGAACCAACCCGCGCCGCTTTCTACACCGGCTTGGCCTACACCTTCACTGTCCTGGCTCTTATCTTCCCCTACTTGATTCTGAAAAATTACATCCTCTGCCTGGCGGCAACCCTGGTAGTGGCGGTCCTCATCATCGCTTTCTTTAACTACTACATCTCCGTAGCTCGCGACCTCCCGTTCCGGCGGCGTTTTCTGGAGATGGCGCTCTTGAGCTTGAGCGTAGCAGCGGTCAGTTTCGGCATCGGGGTCCTCCTGCGCACTGTGTTCGGGGTGGAAATATAACAGGGAAAGGAAGTGAGTCCGATTAGAGGCTGGCACCATTGGGGTGGTTGGCGTCATAGTTGGCGCCACTTGCGTTGCGCCCCGGTCGTGCTGGGCTGGGCCTGCTGGGGCTGTCCTCCGCCCTGGGCTGTTCCGCTCACCCGCGAGAAGGAAATAGAGATGCTGCGGGAAGAGGCGGAATGGCTGAAGGAGCAACTGGAGGCGGTCAACCGACGCTTGGCCGAGTTGGAGAAGGCTGCTGGGTAAAGTCGTCCGTCTTTGGCCTTTGGCCAATTGTCGGCCCCTGCCGACCTGGATAAAGGCGTAAAAACGGAGCCTTGCCCCGAGGCCTCAGGGTGAGTAAGTGCGAAGTGCCAGAGCAATATCTACGCTGGCTAAGAGATTGCCTCACCGCCTTTGGCGGCTCGCAATGACATCCCGACCCGCTATTGCGCTACCCGCCTATAGGCCACGCCTTGAGGGGCTTGCAATGACCTTCCGGAAAAACTTTCAGGTAGCTGGAGGAGCCTTCGTTTATTAGCGGGTCATTGCCCTGAGGAAGCTTTTACTCCCTAAGAGGAACCAGCGTGGCTGGCTCAGGAGCAGAGGGACAACGGCTTTCACGAAATCGTCCCGAGGGTGCGCAGCTAAAATCCTGAGGCTTCGGGCATTGAGCAGTTTGAGTAGCAAATTGTAATCTTCATCGGAAAAGGTGTCCAGGAGGCGACGGAGCCAAGCGTGCAGTGAAAGCTCCCGCTTCAAG
>CAZPWR010000304.1:0-4314 GCA_964590555.1 uncultured Anaerolineae bacterium
GCGAGACGTGGAAGGCATTTTACGACTACCGAGGACCCTCACCCTCACGGCGGGGCGAGCCGTTGCTGATGTTAAGTATCCTGTAAGTTCCGTCTTTACACGTGCAGAAGGGATTCTCAAAGAAGCCAAAAGGCTGGCGCAGGAGCACCACACAAGTACGCTCTGCCACCTCTGGCTCCGAGCCCCAGTGATTTTAGAGAAAGCGGATGCTTTGTTGAACACCATGTACCGACGAGAAACCATATCGCTTACTGCTCGCCCCTACACTTTGGAAGATGCGCACAAGCTGACAAGTCTGGCCCAGAAGTTGGCCGGATTACCAGCTACCCAGCGCCACTCCTTAGCCGAAGCCTTAGAAAAAGGCGTGCATGTATCGCTCAATTACGCATTATACCAAGCAGCTCGGCAGAAAGAGGAAGCCCTACGAGAAAAGCTCCTTGCCGCATTTGGGGGCTTAGGAGAATTGCTAAACCCCTCTCAAGAAGGATTCTGGTTCTGGCGCAGTGTACCTATAGAAGGATGGAAAACCTCGCTTTTGGATGCACTGGAGCTAATAGAACTTGGCGCGGAGAAACACTACCGAGCAGGAGGAGATGATGGTGCATAAATTGCGCATTGAGTTTGATTTTGAGCTGACATCCGGCGTGCATGTAACGGGCGAGGAAGCGAAGCTTTGGGTAAATAAAGCGCTTGTGCTTGATTGGCAAGAAGGCAAAAAACCAATTCTTCCGGCAACGACCCTCAAGGGCTGGCTCCGGGAAAGTGCCGAGCGCATCCTACGGGGACTGGGTCAAAGCGTATGTGATAGCTCCCGAGCAGATGGTATTTGTGGGTCGTGCCTTATTTGTGAAATGTTTGGTTCGCCGCGGAAGCGTTCGCCGCTCTATTTCTCCGACGCCCTCTTAGAAGATTCAGCAACCGATGTGCGCATGAATGTTTCCCTTAGTCGCCGCCGCAAGACTGCCTATGAAGATAGGCTCTTTTCCACAGCAGTTGCCTGGCCAAAGCAAATTCATGCCCGAATAGAGGGGTGGTTTGATTCTCAAGATAAGGCCATTCAAGCCGCTGCCATCCTCATTATGGCCGCTAAAGCAGGATATGCCATAGGCGCCGCGCGCTCCAGAGGGCTTGGATGGATTCAGCTTGCCCAATGGAAGGCCAAGGTGGATGCTCAGGAAATATCCCAGAAAGCGCTTTACGAACAGATTCGGGCGCTGAGTGCCAAGTCGGAGGTTGCCTCATGATGGAATACTTCCTTTCCCTTACGCCTGAAAAACCTCTGCGCACAGGTACGGTGAAGCCACGCATGGATTACCTTGATACCCGCAATTACGTGCCGGGAAGCCTTTTGCGAGGCGCTTTGGCCGAGTGGCTCAAACTTCAGGGGAGAACAGATGAGATTCTCACCTTAGTGGAAAAAGTCCGCTTCGGAAACTTTTTCCCTTCATCATCTGAACGTGTATGGTCCTTGCCTTTCCCCATGACTGCGCTGGAGTGCAAGTTGCATGGAGGCTTCCGGCAAATCCCCAGAAGCTCAAAGGTAAAGCCCGGTGATGGCATCCGGGATAGCCTTATCATTGCACTTGCCTATTCGGAGTTAGAAAAGCATGGAGCGCAATTTCCGGTGCCGATGCTCTTGCGTTGCACGCATGAAGAAAACGGCAAGAAATGCGGTGCTCGCATGGAGCGAGTGGTTGGATTCTATGCACGGCTTCCTGAAGGCTGGGAATTTGTTCAGCCCCAGAAAGCCATTCAGACAAAGGTTGCTTTGAGCCGCCATCGCCGAGCTGCTCAGGAAGGAATGCTATACCGTGTTGTCGGGATGCGTCCCCAAGGACATTTTGTTGGGCGGCTATGGACAGAGGACTATTCCATTGTGGAGGAACTCAAGCAAGCGGTTGAAAATATAGGCATCGGGGCAATGACAACACGCGGCTTCGGCACCGCACGACTCAGAGAAGTGGAACCTTCTATAACACCGCTTCGGGAACGCTTACAACAGTTCAACGATAAACTGCGGAAAGTTTGGCAAGACTTGGTTGCCCTCGCTAAACAGGTAAATGCTAAAATAGCGCTCCCCGCCGAGCCTTCTGGCACTTATTTCAGTGTAGACCTTCTTGCGCCTGCTGTCTTGCGTTCTCCTGAGGGGTTGCCTACGCTCAAGCTTTGGCTCAATCTCAATGGGCAATGGTTGGAGCCAGTTTTCTGGGTTGCACAACCAACCTTCGTCGGAGGTTTTTCCACAGCGTGGGGATTGCCCAAACCTACCCATCTTGGCACAGCGATGGGCAGCGTGTATGCGTTCAAAGTTAATAAGATGCTTGACGACGGCGAGCTTCTTTCATGGCTTGAATCACTTGAAGCCTGCGGGGTTGGTTCCCGTACCGACGAAGGTTTAGGTGAAATTTTGGTTTGTCATCCTTTTCACACGGAGGTGATGCCGGTATGATGCCGAGTGTAAAAACCCTTCAGCTTATAGATCAGAAATGGCTGGACCGAGTCGTTATTCTGGCTGAGGAGACTATGAAATCTACTAAAGTTTATGGCAAGATTTGTGAGAACGGGCACTGGAATCCCCCTTCTAATACAAAATGTTTAGTGTGCAGAAAAAGGGCTTCCGATATACTCCAGCGTGCCCAGCTCTCAAATTTTCAGAACCTTACGAACTCCACTGATTCGGTTAAAGCTATGGAATTGTTCGTTCGCTACCAGATGGGCCGTAAGGAAGGGAAAGGATGGCGGTATCAAGGCGAAAGCGACCTTCCCTTCGGATTTAGAGTAATTAACGACTTTAATCAATTAGGGAAATGGGCCGAAGAAATCGCACGTGAATCTGGCGAAATCGATTTGAAGCCAATTCACCTTTGGCTAATTAGGCTCTATTGCGGTTTTCTAAACCGCTGGTTCGTTGCCTTTAAAGGTGGTGAAGAAGAAGTAGAGGCTATCGGGGAGGAATAAGATATGAACACATTTTGGAAATTTGAGAACCGATGGCTAATCACCGGCACTTTGCGGATGAAGACAGCGCTCTCGGTAGGAAGCCGGGCTTCACTTCTGCCGGCGGGTTCAGATTTGCCTGTGATCAAAACTCCTGAAGGAGTACCTTTTATTCCCGGCTCCTCGCTCAAAGGAGTAGTGCGAGCGTATTTGGAGCGAGTGCTTCGCACGATGGACGAATTGAACGTGCAATACCAAGGGCAGCGGTTGTGGGCATGCAACCCCTTGGCTGACGAAGAACGGTGTATTAGCAGCAAACGCAAAAGGGAATTTTTAGAGCAGGCACGCGAGGATGATGTTAAATTTACCGAGCTAATTTGGCAAAACTCTTGCACCGCTTGCCGCCTTTTTGGCTCGCCTTGGCTCGCCTCACGGGTATCCTTTCAAGATGCTATGCTTGTAAATCGCGATAGCCTCCTTCGCCTTACGGAAATACGGGATGGCGTAGGCATTGATCGTGACCTTGGCTCAGCTAAAAGGGGCGTAAAATACGACTTTGAAACCGTGCCTGCTGGGGCAGAATTTGGCATAACCATCCTTGTAGAGAACGCTGAGGAGTGGGAAATAGGGCTACTACTTTTGGCACTGGAGGCCATGAAAAAAGGCGAACTGCCCGTCGGAGGCAAAACGACTCGCGGACCCGGTTGGGGTGAGCTGGTAGAAGTCAAAGTACAGCGCATCGGCAAAGAAAAAATGTTGGCCTACCTCATTGGAGAAGCACAACCAGAGGAAAAAGAGCCAGCGCAACTTCTCCGTGTATTAAATGAAAAACTCAGTGGAGGGAGCCATGCATAAACACCGATGGAATGCTCTGAAACTGGAACTTAGGATTGAGCCGCAGGCGCCGCTGCTAATTAAATCGGGCACCACTTCCCCGAACCCGGCTCTTCCTGAGATGCAATTCGTGCGCACAATGACACCACAGGGGGAAACCCTTTTCATTCCGGGCTCCTCGCTCAAAGGAGTGTTCCGGAGCTTCAGTGAGAAGGTGCTACGAACGGTGCGTTCGGATTTTGCATGTGACCTTTTTTCTTCCAAAAGCTGTGGGAAAAAGCTGGAAAAAGAGGAAGACACTGCTAAGGTTTATCGTGAATCCTGTCGCGCCTGTAAGATTTATGGCAATACCCGTCTCCGCGGTCGCCTCTCTTTCACCGATGCCTTCCCTGATGGTGAGGTCAAGACCGAGACCCGCTATGGCGTGGCAATCTCGCGCCTAACTAATGCTGTTGCTGCAGGACCTTTTGATATAGTAGAGCTGGACGAAGGCCAATTCCGCTCATCGCTGGCGCTCGAGCACTTCGCAATCTGGCAACTGGG
>CAZPWR010000305.1:0-3330 GCA_964590555.1 uncultured Anaerolineae bacterium
ATGCTAATTTCCTCCCGCTCCGCCTCTTCAAACTCCACCTACCTCTCCAACTACCGAGTGGCGCAAGAATGTATCGGCCGGAATGATTGGGCCTGCTACGGCCGGGAACTGGAAGCCCTGGAAGCCGATTTGGAAGCGCTGGTCGCGGTTACAGAGTCACTGCAAAAATAGCCTCTAACGCCGACTGAAACCAGCCCACCTTAGCCAAAGTTCAGCCTTTGCCGGCTTTCATTAAGCTGGGGTTGGATGGGGCAGCCCATCCCCCACAACCCTCCAAGGCTTTCCAGTTTTTTAGTGGAATGTCGCCTTTGGCCGCAGGATAAGGCAGAAAGCGCAGGGGCAACTAATAACAGTTGCCCCACCGTGCAAGGGCTGACTGGAGGCGCAAGCTTATGTTTGGAAAACTGGAAAGCCTTCACAGCCTCTTTGTGCCTCTTGCTTCCTTTGCCAATTGATGCTATAATAAAAGTGCATTCGGGGGTCGTCTAATGGGCAGGACAAGGGACTTTGGATCCCTCGGTCCAGGTTCGAATCCTGGCCCCCGAATTTATTTGGGCAATAGGTGCCTCTATAAGCCCAGCGTTTTTTATTATCGCAAAGAGGGACGCTAATGGGTAAGAAGGAAAGAGCTAAGCTATACATGGATTACCTCACCGCTGAGGGGTACCGCCCATACATAGACGAAGATGGCGATGTAGTCTTTAAGTCGGAAGGGCTAACTTATTACATTACCATTGACGCAAACGATGAGGAATACTTCCGCCTGGTCCTCCCCAACTTCTGGAGAATTGAAAGCGGTGAGGAATTGGCCGCTGCGCTTTATGCCGCTAATCACGCCACTATGACTACAAAAGTGGCAAAAGTCTACGTCCGCAGCGACGGCAAAGATACTATGGCGGCCATAGAGATGTTCGTCAAGCCGCCGGAAAATTTTAAATTTATTTTCAACCGGGCCATGTCAGCCTTAAAAACCGCTGTTAACGATTTTGTGAGCATCATGCGGGAAATTACTAAGTAACCTCACCTGCTTTGACGTGCAGAAGTGGCTGTGTTTTAGCGGAGCTGGCGGTCTTCAAAACTGTTGGGAGCAAGTGGAATATTATCATAATCCCTATGGAACTACCGTCCTCCTATTGGGGATTTCATCGCTTGGGGAACGGCCATTCTCCTGGCCAACCATCAAGTAGCCAATCTTAAGAGCACCCTACAAGCCTTGGTCGGAATCTCAGGCCTTATCCATTTAATGAGCGAGGTAAGCCATGGAAAAATGCCCCTTAAGCCAAAGGGAGCTGGAAATCCTAAAGATGGCGGCCCTGGGAGCCACTAACGACCAGATAGCCAGCAAACTGTACATAAGCACTAACACCGTTAAAGTCCACCTCCGCAATATCTTTGAAAAGCTTGGGGTCCAATCCCGCACTGAGGCCGTTACGTTGGCCATAAAAGAAGGGTGGATTGAAGTTGGGGCGGTAAGCCTCAAGCCTCCGGAAACGCAGGTCGCCCCTCTGCCTCTGTGGAAGAAAACCTTCTTGCTTAGCGCCCTGCTCTTTGCTTCCATCTTGGTAGCCATGCCATGGATTTCGCCAATCCAAGCCAGAGGCTCTTCCTCCTTCCTGGCCGACGTTTCTTCCCCTTCCCGTCCGGCAGCGATGATGGCTTCAGGCCGTTGGCTCCTAAAAAGCTTCCTCCCCTCCCCACGCACCAGGATGGCCGTAAGCTCCTGGGAAGGAGCAATCATCATCATCGGAGGGGAAGTGGCCGGAGCTGTTGACGGGAAAGTCCTGGTTTACTACCCCAACCAAAATCGGTGGGAGGAAAAAGCTCCTAAGCCTATCCCGGTAAGTAACATCGCAGCTGCGTCCTCAGAAGGCAAAATCTACATCCCAGGCGGCTATACTTCCGAGGGCATTTTAACCGATGCCTTGGAAATCTATGACCCCGCTGGGGACGTTTGGACAAGGGGGGCTTCGCTACCTGTGCCTCTGTGCGGCTACGCCATCGCATCTTACCAGGGAAAGATTTACCTATTTGGCGGATGGGATGGGAAAAGGGCCACAAACAAAGCTTTCCTCTACGACCCCGAGGCCGATAGTTGGGAAGAGCTTCCGCCTATGCCTACGCCAAGGGCCTTTGCTGCTGCCGCTGTCCTGAACGACCGCATCTATGTTGCCGGAGGGCTCAATGGTTCACGAGAGTTGAGGGAATTGGAGGAGTTTGACCCCCAAAAGAGGCTTTGGCAGAAGCGTTCCCCCATGATTTTGGGCAGGGCCGGATTCGGGATGAGCTCTATCGGCCCTTGGATATATGCTGTAGGAGGAGGGTGGAAGAACTACTTAGCCCACAACGAGCGGTATGACCCCAAGGCCGACCTTTGGACGCCTTTTGATAGCCCAATCTTAGGGGAGTGGAGGAATTTGGGAGTTGTAGCCATTGGCAATAAAATTTATGCCGTAGGAGGGAAGAGCGGAGAGCCTTTGGCCTTAGTGGAAGAATATCAGGCCATTTTCACTGTAATGCTCCCACAAGTTCAGAGGTAAAAAGATGTTTGAAATCGTCTTCTTGGGGACCTCGGCCTCGGCCCCTTCGGTGCAGAGGAATCTGCCGGCAGCGGTGGTTATTTACAACCAGTACCGGTTCCTTATTGACTGCGGGGAGGGGACCCAGAGGCAAATCCTGAAAAGTGGGCTCGGTTTCCGGCGCCTGAACAGAATCCTCCTCACTCACGGCCACCTTGACCACATCCTCGGCCTTGGAGGGCTAATATCAACTTACGCTCGCTGGGAGGCAATAAACGAGGTGGAGATATACGCCGGGAAATTGGCCCTCCGCCGGGTCAAGCTCCTGATGAAAGTGGTCTTCATGGATGAAATTCCACCCATAAACATCATCTACCACGAAATCGGGCCGGGGGTTATCATGGAGGATGAAAAGTTCACCCTCAGAGCCTTCAAAGTAATCCACAAAGGGGCTGATTCCTTCGGCTTCATCTTTGAAGAGAAGCCTAAGCGTCCATTCCTTGTGGAAAAAGCCGAAGCCCTCGGAGTACCTGCCGGCCCTGAAAGGCGCCGCCTCGTCCAAGGTGAACCCATAACCTTGCCCGATGGCCGAGTAGTTACCCCCGATGAAGTCTTAGGCCCTCCTGTCCCTGGAGCGAAGTTAGTCTACGTTGGTGATGCCTCTTCAACCCGCAACCTCGCCGCAGCGGCCTACAAGGCCGATGCTTTGGTAATGGAAGCCACTTACCTTGAGTCAGAGAAAGAGCTGGCCCAGCAGTACGGTCACATAACAGCCGCTCAAGCTGCCCGCTTAGCCCTGGAAGCAGAAGTGCGT
>CAZPWR010000306.1:0-1561 GCA_964590555.1 uncultured Anaerolineae bacterium
CGTACGTTTAAGCATCCCTCAAGCGGAAACGGTCATCGCCCCACGGCCTGTAAGGGTTCCGAACGAAATTCACTTGCGAGGGATGAGGGTTGAAGAAGCCCTCCTATTCGTGGACGATTACTTGGACAAGGCCTTTCTGGCAGGCCTGGAAAAGGTTAGGATAGTGCACGGGAAAGGGACCGGTGCCCTGCGCCAAGCCCTGTGGGATTACTTAGCCGAGCACCCTCTCGTGGCCTCTTTCTACCACGCCCCACCGAACGAGGGCGGGGAAGGCGTAACTATAGTCAAATTCAGCCGTTAAGGTCTTCGTCAACTTCTTCAGCTTCCTCCCTCTGGAACCGCCAAGCCCTACCTATCCTGAAAGAAAACCATTCCTTCCCAGCAACCTCTGCTTTTCGGGCAAAGATTAGGTAGCCTGTGTGGGCTACCATGCGGTCATCGGGGCGGAGCCTTTCCGGAACAGCCTTGTACGGCCTGAGGAGGAGCTCTTCCACTTCAACATCCACAAAGCCGTGGTTCTCCAATCCCTCCAATAGGCTCACAACTTGATTAGCGGTAGGGACCAGGGCCCCGAAGAAACCTCCAGGCTTTAGGGCTTCCTTAGCCTGGGCAAGGTATTCCCAGGGAGTGCGTAGGTCTAAAAAGAGGGCATCCACATCCCTCTCGTCAAACCCAGAAGCTATATCCCTTTCCTTCAGCTCAACGTAATCCAATACCCCGGCCATCTCCAGAGTGCGGCGGGCAAGCCTGAGCATCTCTGGCCTTACTTCGTAGGAATAAACCCGGCCGGAGGGCATCACAGCCCTGGCCAGGACCATAGTAAGGGCCCCGCTTCCGGTCCCAGCTTCTACCACCCTCTTGCCGGGCTGTAAGTTCAGCTTGAGGATTATGTATCCGGCATCCTTGGGGTAGATTATCTGGGTGACTCGCGGGATGGATTGGATTAAGTCAAAGGTAGAGGGTTCCAAGAGGAGGAACTTGTGGCCCAGGTGAGTTTGAACCTCAGTCCCGAACGGCTTGCCGATTAAATCCTCATGCTTTATGAAGCCGAACTGGGTCTCAAAGCGTTTTCCCGGGGAAAGTCTCAGGATAAAGCGTTTTCCTTTCTGGCTTACGAGCAGGACCAGAGTTCCTTCCTGGGCTGTTTCCATTCCTTTAGCCTTTCCAATAAAAATCCCCGCTGTGCCGTGTGCGAACTGGTTCGACCCTCAAAACTCATTTTGGAAGCTTCCCTTCGGTTACTGCCTCGCCCTGCGGGCTAACGCATCCCCTCTCGTGGAAGCTTCCCTGAGTCGGGTGTTGGCTCGAACCCCCTTTTCGCATCACGCACACAGCAGGGCCATCTTTATTTTAGCACATATCTTTTCAAAAGGCAAATTTCCGCATACGCCGGGTATGGTGGGCCTGAGATTGCAAAGGGCGCTGGAAGCGCCCTCTCCCTCCCAGTAGCCGTTCGGGAACGCGGGACGCCTAAGCGGAAAGGCCGACGGCCCAGCCCGACAAAATTGGGACACACCCCATACGCCGGGTATGTCCCTCTTTTTCATGCCGATTGAAATCA
>CAZPWR010000307.1:0-1657 GCA_964590555.1 uncultured Anaerolineae bacterium
CGACCTCTGTGCGTTGGAGGTGGCGGATATCCTGGGCGAACTTTTCCACAGACGAGGCTGTAGCGGTCAGGGTCCAGAGGCATTCGGCGTGGCGGTCCCTGCTTATGACTTGGCTTGAGGCTGGGTCGGGCTTAAGGCCGAGCTTACGGCAAGCTAACTCCTCAACCCTTGGGTCAAGGGAGGCATAAGTCCCTACTGCGCCGGAGAATTTACCGACGGATATAGCCTCCTT
The DNA here is from genome assembly GCA_964590555.1 of uncultured Anaerolineae bacterium. Lineage (GTDB taxonomy): Bacteria > Chloroflexota > Anaerolineae > SpSt-600 > SpSt-600 > SpSt-600. Next base: position 233 of record CAZPWR010000307.1, read on the forward strand.
GGCCGCCTTTAGCCTATCCCGGTGGCGAGCCATTTCAAAGGCCCAGCGGGCGAAAACGACGCCCAAGGTTATGGGTTCAGCGAAGACCCAGTGGGTTCTTCCCATCATCAGGGTATCCTTGTGGCGGAAGGCCTGGGTTTTAAGCTCGGAGATAACTTCGTCCACATCGGCCAAAATTAAGTCCATGGCTTCTCTCATCTGGAGGGCCAAGGCGCTGTCTTTCACGTCTGATGATGTAAGGCCGTAGTGGAGGAAGCGGGCTTCTTCTCCCACGTAGCTTGCTACGTTCTCAAGGAAAGCAACCATGTCATGCTGAGTGCGCACCTCAATTTTGGCAATTTCTTCGGGGTCAAAGCGGGCGCGGCTCTTTATAGCCTCAAGCGCCTCTTTTGGCACAATCCCTAACTCAGCCCAGGCCTCGCAAACCGCTATCTCCACTTCAAGCCACTTTTGGTACTGGTTTTCCAGGCTCCATATCTTGAGCATTTGCGGGCGTGCATACCTTTCAAGCATCAGTAGCTCTCCCTCAGCCTTTCCAGGAGGGTTCGGTAGAAGTAGGAACGGTCCCTTACCCTGACAAAGCGAGCAACATAAGGGCTGGCCTGAACTTCTATTTCATCCCCATCGCGTAGGCTTACCTCAAACTGCCCATCCACCGTAAGGATTGCCTGGTGGTCAGTAGAGACTACAACTCGGACCCAGGAGCCTTCGGAGAGAACTACAGCTTTGTCCAAGCAGAGGTGTGGGGCTATAGGGATGAGGAGGATGTTGCGTAGTTCCGGTGGGAGGATTGGTCCTCCGGCAGCTAAAGCGTAGGCTGTTGAACCGGTGGGAGTTGAGACTATAAGCCCATCGGCGTGGTAAGTTGTGAAATAATGGCCATCAATGTAAGTAGCCAGGTGGACAATACGGGCCAGTGTTCCCCGACTTACCACTACATCGTTGAGGGCGTGGTAAGAGGCCTTTAGCTCCCTTTCACGGAAGAATGAAGCTTCCAGCATCATCCTCTCTTCAACCCAATAGTTGCCAGCCAGCACGGAGGAAAGGACTTCTTGCCAGTTGTGGAGGTTCATTTCGGCCAGGAAGCCGAGCTTGCCCATGTTCAATCCCAGGATTAGGACCTCGTGTCCGGCGGAGACGCGCGCTGCCCTTAGGATAGTGCCATCCCCTCCGAGGGTTATGAGGATGGAAGTCTCATCAAGCATCCTTTTAATTCCGGGCTCATCCCAAGCCGAGCAAGTCCAGGAAGCAATACCCCTTTCTTGGAGGAAAGCTCTAATCTCCTCCGCTACCTGCGGCGATTCTTGTATGCGAGGGTGGTGGAGTATACCAACGGACTTAAAGCAAGCGATTTTCTCCATTTCTTCTTTGAGCCAACGAAATTTTACCACACCGCCATCCACAGGCCAAATGTCATTGCGAACG
>CAZPWR010000308.1:0-2207 GCA_964590555.1 uncultured Anaerolineae bacterium
GCCACGCTTCGGATGAGAATGGCTTCCTTTCCTTCCTCTCCCGGATTTACCACAGTCTCAATGTATACGCCTTCCTTGCTTACAACTGGTGAAGGTACGGGGGTTGGAGTAGGCAAAGGGGTAGCGATGGGGGTAAAAACAGGTGTTGGAGGTTGGAAGGGCAGGGTGAAGGTAGGGGTTGGCTGGGGAAGCTCTCCTCCGGGTATGATAATCTCTTGGCCGGGGTAAATGAGGTCGGGGTTAGATATGGCGTTTATCCGCATGAGGTCTTCCAAAGAGACCCCAAACCTTTCGGCGATGGCGGAGAGGGTATCCCCCTCTTTGACGATGTAAGTGACAGGGCGAGTGACCTGAGGCTGCGGGGAAGCCACCGGTGTCAGTAGGGAATGTGCGGTGGGGGTAGGAACCGGTTGGACATAAACTGGCCTTCTTCCCAAGGTAAGCACGACCACAAGGCTTATGAGCAGGGAAATTACAGCGTTCACGCATATTATGAAAACAGCTTGCCTGCGGGTCATTCCTCCCTCCTTTGAAGGAAATTATATCCTAAATGTGGCCGCAGGAGCAATCTCGGATGCAAGTTAGCGAGTCTTTCCTGGTTGTGAGCTGGTGAGCAAGCTTAGTCCCCGGTTGGCTTCGGTGCTTGGGGTCCGAAACAAAACCTTCATCAGGTTTGGGACTATACTCTGCTTCAGAAATGCGGTGGCTGCCTCGGCCTTATCCTGACTTTTGAGAGCCCAAGCCTATGAGTGAAAGCGGTGGAGCAGAAAACCTGAAGGCCTCGGCCGTTTTGGTAAGGGATTTGCCCCGGTAATCCTCTATGCTATACTTTAAAGGAGGCGGCAGTATGAAGAGGCGATTTTTAGCTTTAATTTTGATAACGATATTATCTTCTGCATGGCTGCCGAGGTCTTGCGCTCGCTGGAAAAGTCAGGGGACAGAAACGGTACCTCCTTCTCCCACTGCCAGCCCCGCCAATCTTTCTATAGACCAGCCTGCGGGTGATGTCCTTTACTACCTTGATGATTTTGACCGTCCGGATGAGCCCTTGAACAATTTCATTGCTATCCGAGGGTTGTGGTGCTGCGAACCGCAGGGGGATTGTTCTTCCTCGTGCACTGGGTTGCTTAAGGTTAGCTTAGATGAGACGGTGCGCTATGGAAATAGCGGTGCTTCTCTGAAAGTGGAATACAACGTAGCAACAGCCGATTCGTTGGCCAGTTATTACGAGGGCCTCCATAACGACCCTACGTTTTACGACCTAAGTTTCTTTGATGAGTTCCGTTTCCGCGTAAAAGGGATTGGGAGCACCGTCAGCCCGAACACGAAGTTTTACGTCCGCTTCGCCGACCGAGATTGGAAAATGCAGTACGTAGAGATTATGGGCGTAGGCAGCGAGTGGGAAGAGAAGGTCATTGACCTCAGTAAACTGGAAGGCCTTAATTGGAAACAAATGAGAGAACTCACTTTCATCTTTGAAAACAATCGGGACGGTAGCGGAAGGGTTACCTATCCTCTCTCTGGGACTTTGTATTTTGACAATCTGGTCTTTGTGGATAAGGGCGCTGGCCCGGTCAGCGACGATGAGTTTCTGGACCTATTGGCTCAGAGGGCATTTCGGTATTTCTGGGAATACGCCGATCCCGTTACCGGTTTGGTCCGAGATAGGGCTACTAATCCAGTGGTCTCCAGCATTGCCGCAACCGGTTTTGGCCTTACAGCTCTGTGTATTGCGAAAGAGAGAGGATGGGTCACCCATGAAGAAGCCTACGCTCGTGCTCTGGCAACTTTGAGCAGCTTCTATGACGATCCTGCCGACCCCCAGGACATGGTCGTTTCAGGGACTCACGGGCTTTTTTATCACTTTGTAGACATCCGCGACGGAACCCCCATCCTGCATCCCGATGGTACACCCTGGGATGGTGTTTCTACTATAGACACCGCTTTGTTAATGGCAGGGGTGCTGACCGTCAGGCAGTGTTTCACCGAAACAGAAATTGTAGAGCTGGCTACGAAAATTTACGAGGCTGCTGAATGGGACTGGTTCCTGGATGATGATTGCAGCCACTGCTTGCCTGGCGTGCTGCATATGCTCTGGGTTCCGCCTGGAGAGGGGCGACCAGAAAAGGACGGGCTTAGTGGCTGCTGGAGCGGGTACAACGAAGCGATGATTCTCTATCTTCTGGCTATAGGCTCACCCACCCATC
>CAZPWR010000309.1:0-2181 GCA_964590555.1 uncultured Anaerolineae bacterium
AGTTCAACTATGGCTGGGAAGTGGATTTGGTTAAGCTGGTAGGGATGGGAGAACTGAGCTTTGCTGTGGCCAGCGGGGAACAAGTCCTCCTGGCCAGGGCTCAGGGCCTGCCTGTTGTGTATGTAGCTGGATGGTATCACCGCTTCCCGGTGGTGGTGGTTTCGCTGGAAGAGAAGGGGGCAAAGAGCCTCCAGGACCTCAAAGGTAAGAAGATAGGGATACCAGCTCTCTTCGGGGCAAGCTACGTTGGGTGGCGAGCTCTCCTCAAGGCCGAAGGGCTTAAGGAGGAGGACTTTAACCTTCAGGAAATAGGCTATACCCAGGTGGAAAGCTTAGCCCAAGGCCTTGTTGATGCTGCCATCTGCTACGCTATGAACGAGCCAGTTCGTCTCCGCCTGGCAGGCTACAAAGTAAACGTAATCTCGGTGGCTGACCGGGTTAACCTTATCTCCAACGGGATAATTACCAATGAAAAGACCATAAAGGAGAACCCGGAACTGGTGCGAGGGCTTGTCAGAGCTTTTTTGAAGGGCCTTCGCTACACCTTAGACCATCCGGATGAGGCATTTGAGATAAGCAAGAAATATGTTCCGGAGATGAAGGAAGACCAGAAGGAAGTGCTTGAGGAAGCCATAAAGTTCTGGACTGCGCCCCACCTTGGCCGAACGGAGAAAGCTGACTGGGAAGCTACACTGAATACCCTCCGTGAAATGGGCCTTGTGACCAAGGAAATCAATGTGGAAGAAGCCTTTACTAACAAATTCGTGCCTTAAAAAAGACTTGGTTATTCTGGAGGCACGAAGCATCAGCATGGTCTATAACTCCCTGCGAGGCCCTGTAGAGGCCTTGCGGGATGTCTCCCTGGAGGTGAGGGAGGGGGAATTTGTGTGCATTGTGGGGCCATCAGGGTGCGGGAAAACGACTTTGCTGCGCATCCTGAGCGGCCTCCTAAGGCCTACCTCCGGCCTCGTCCTTTGGAAAGGCGAACCCCTGCGGGAACCGAAACCGGAGATGGGCTTTGTCTTCCAGAAAGCTAACCTAATGCCCTGGCGCGATGCTTTGGGAAATGTTCTCCTTCCCCTGGAAGTGAGGGGAGTTAATGGGTCGGAAGCCTTTGAAAAGGCCTTTTCCCTCCTCAAAGCCATGGGCCTTGAAGGCTTCCTCCATACCTATCCCAGAGAGCTTTCCGGGGGGATGGAGCAAAAGGTGGCTTTGGCCAGGGCACTGGTTTACGATCCCGATATCCTCTTCCTGGACGAGCCTTTCAGCTCCTTAGATGCTCTGACCAGGGAAAGGCTGAACGTGGAACTTGCTGGCCTTTGGAAAGAGCGCTGCAAAACCGTAGTAATGGTCACTCACAACCTCCAAGAGGCCATCTTCTTGGCCGATAGGGTTATGGTTATGAGCCCTCGCCCAGGCACTCTGAAGGCTCAGTTCATCATCCCCTTCCCTCACCCCAGGGACCTTTCCCTAACTTTTACCCCTGAGTTTGCTGCCCTGGCCCGCGCCGTAAGGGAGGCGATAGAGTATTAACCCTATGATGCCAATGGCTAAGGTCAATGCCCCGCTTATGACCAGCCACCATTTGGTGGCATCCACCCAGAAGGGCAAAGGGTAAAGCTGGATTAGGGAATCGGTGTAGGGGAAAAGCCAGCTGTCTCCTTCAAAGAAGAGCTTGTGGAAGAGGGTGAAGAATAGGTCAAAATTGACCAATGCTGTAACTCCTATTGCCAAGCCTAAGGCTACGAGAAGCGCTGCCCCGCTGGCAAGGGCAAGGGAAAGCTCTCGCTTCCATCCCTTGAGCAGGAAAAGAGCAGTTAATGAGAGGTTGAGAAGCAAAGAAAGCCTCAGGACGAACAAAGCCCCAGTTGCCACTCTTTTGACATCGGCCATGTGGGCGAGCTCGCGTTCGTTGTAGATTGGGCCGGATTCATCGGCCAAGGCTTTGAGGTAGTCCAGGCTTTCGTTGGTTATAAGGTAACGAAGGGTAGCGATGGAGAAGTTTTCCCTTTCTGCGGGGTCAAACCGGTAGGAAGGGGGAAAATTAGGGCGAGCATACTCCAGGCGAATGAATTCAGGGCGGGCCAGGAATGGGTAAGGGATTAAAAGTAGGAAGAAAAATGTGCTTATGGCCAGAAGCACGGCAAGGAATATGCGCATCTTTTAACCTCGCAATGTGGC
>CAZPWR010000310.1:0-10691 GCA_964590555.1 uncultured Anaerolineae bacterium
GGCGAATGTTGGCAATTCCATCGGAGGCCAGGATTATGACCGGTACATTGGTACCGCGGTTGGGGGAATTAAACAGGACATCGTTAGCCTTGTTAAGACCTCCAGCAATGGGGGTCCCGCCATTAGCCGTAAGGCTTTGGATTTTTTGCTTTACAAGGTTGATGTTAGAAGTAAGGCCAACCTCTACCTTACCTATAGCGTAATATGTGCTTGTGCTTCCGGACTCAGTGCACAGTAGAGGATAGCGAGGTGTTGAACCTTCCTTTGGGAACGAGACCAAGGCAACCCTATCGCCTTTATCGGGCTGGAGGTAATCAACGAATGTGGAGAGGACCCTCTTGGCGGTTGTGATTTTCTTCTCGTAGCTGGCTCCCTGGCCCCAGTAATCGTTCATGCTCCCGGAGATGTCAATCACCAGGACCACATCTACTGGGATGTGTTGGGTTGTAGTTATAACCTGGATAGATTCATTTAGCCTGACGGCCTGGATAGCCACTGTCCCAACTATGTTTTTGTTAGCGGCCGGGGGAGGGGAGCCTTCGCCACTTTTAACTGCACAGACCCCGTAAGAAGTGCAGCCAGCCAGATCAGATGGTTCTGCCCACTCCTCAAAAGTTCCTATTATAACTTTATCGCCTGAACCGAATTGACTGCAATCATAGGAGGATGGATAACCGTTATGGCCTTTGCAGTAGGCCTTAATCTTAAACCTGGCGAAGCCCACTATCCTATACTTTGTATTAGCCCCTTGACCCTGGCTTTGGTCGTAAACCATTACAGTCACCGAGGAGGGGCGTACGCCATCTATCCGCTTTTGCAATTCCGCTCTTACGCCACTGCCCCAAGTCACGCCTGTGGTTCCATTAACCCACTCTCCGAAGCTCCAGCGGCCGCTTCGTGTAGTATCAGCCATGTTCTGGACCAGGGTTTGCTCGTCAGGGTTTTGGTTCCTCCACCTTATCCACCCAAAGTTTCCAGGGGCCTGCGGGTTACCGGTATCCCATATCACGTAATCGTAGCCGAATACTGGGGTTCCTCCGGTGCTATCAAAAACTGAGTCGTTTACAGCGATGGGGAAGAGGTTAGAAGCTGAACAGGAACCACAGACTATAGAAGCTTTAGCGCTGGCCCGTGCTGTCAGGCTTTCAAAGCCGATAATTCGGGCAAAGTAGGTGCCAGAGGTCTTATCGGCCTTAACCAGAACCCCGCTGGCCTCGGATGGCGGGGGGTTGTTGTTAGCTGGAATTAAACCCAAGACGTCGCCGTTCTGGTCCAGGTAATAAGCTTCTATTTGGTCATTCTGCCAGGATAGGCCGTTGCGTTCAACGTAATCGCGCACGGCCAAGAGGACGTTCTGGTTTGTGACGTTCGGCTGGCTCAACCTAAGAGCTCCACCGAGAGCTCCTGCTTCGGCTGCATTCTTAACAATGCGCTGTTGGGCATAGTAGTTTCCAATGTCTATCAACAGGGCAAACAAGGCTAACAGGCCTACTATTGCCACCACAATGATAAGTATAGATTGACCTTTTTCCCTTCGCATGTCCCCTCCCTTCATTCAAAGAATGAACCTGCCGCAGCGCTTATCCTTATTGGTCTTATTACTTGGATTTCTCTCCCGCTCAGGGGGTCAGGTAGACTCAGGGATAAATAGTCAAAGTAGTAAGAAACCCTCACTTCAAAGTAACCCCCTGGCATCCTTTGATCTGGAGGTGGATTTACCTGAATCTGCATTGGGTAAGGCTCATTGGTGTTTAAGAAGCCAGCCAGAGTCTTTATGTAATCTTTCAAGGGTTTATCGGGCTGGTCAGGATGCTGCTCATTCCACTCAGCCAGGGTAAGGGCATTGTCCATCATGTAACTTACCCCAGCCCTGGCCATGTGGCCAAGGGTTATGTAGGTGTAAAAGGCCAAGCTGAAGATGACAAGCCCTATGAGGAGGGCCAAGAATAATACTATGACCAAAGCAAATTCCACAAGAGCCTGGCCTTTCATCCTCATTCACCCCTTATAGGCATCGTGACCTGAGCCGTAATCCGGTAACGGTTAGGAAGGCCGAAACGGCCAAACCAAGGTAACTCTACCGAGCTGAAGAAGGTAGAAAGTTCATACCTTACTTTGACCCTTACCGGCTTCCCTATGCCAACTCCTTGGTCCATCTCTGGAAGGTAGATAGTTAGGTTTCTGGTATCAAGGCCCGCTCCTTGCGCTTCGTAATAAATCCGTGTGTAATACTGCTCGTAATCGGGGTCACCAGCCGGATTGTATCCCGGCTGTTGTACCCTTCTTAGCCAATCCGGGTGGCTGGAAGCATAAAGGCAACCTGCTCGGGCCGCACTTAGGACATTTAGATAGGCAAAGAAAATCAAAGCAAATTCAAAAAGGACGAGCAAAGAAATTATGAGAAAAGCCGCCCCAGCCGTAAACTCTAAAAGGCTTTGTCCTCGCTCCTTGCCTCGTTTCATCACTTTTATTATACCACAATTTTTATGAAAATGCCAATCAAAATCCCAGGCCCCACCCATTAAAGGGCGGGGCCTGATGCCTTTTGGGAAGGATCCAGTGGGCCTTCTATATTTAGAACTGGAGGGTCTCAACGATCCGGCTGAAGACGTTCCCGATGGTCGGGCCCAGGATGGCCAAGATGGCGATGACCACGACGGCCACCAAGACCAGGATGAGGGCGTACTCCACCAGACCCTGCCCCTTCTCACGCTTGAGCAACATGGCCACTCACCTCCTTTCTCTTGTGTTTTCAGCAATTTTAATATACCTCCGAAAACCTTGCAAGCGCAATAGTACCTTAGTCCTACCCTCCAGTACCCCTTATTTGTCACCACCCACGATTTTTGGTATACTCGGGCCGGAAGGAAGGGCCCAAATTGGGGAGAAGGAAACCTTCAATCAAGGTTGAAATTGTAGCTTTGGCAGGGGCACTTGTTTGGGGTGGGATTCTACGGCTGGGATGGCCAGGCTTGAACCCCTTCGCTTTTGATGAAGCCCGCTTGAGTTTGATGGCTCTGGAGCTTGCCCGAAAGGGGATTTTCCCCTCTACAGGCTTACCTTCCTCTGCTGGAATACCTAACCTTCCAGCTCAAGTTTGGCTTTTTGCCCTTCCTTACGCCCTCTGCTCTAACCCTGTGTTCGCTTCCTCTTTTGTAGGGCTATTAAGCCTTTTGAGCATTCTGGCCGCATGGTTGGTGGCACGCTCAAGATGGGGACAGGAGCCAGGCCTGGTTACTGCTTGGCTCATGGCTGGCTCCCCTTACCTTGTTTTCTACTCCCGCAGTGTCTGGCCCCAAAACTGGCTTCCTATCTTCAGTGCGGCTTGGTTAGTAACGGCAGCTTTCAGCAGAAAAAAGCCAGCCATTTTCCTCAACGGCTTTATAGCCGGGTTCGCTTTCCAAGTGCACTACGCCGGGATTGCCCTGCTCATTCCTTCTGCTTACTTCGCATTGAAGAGCTCCCGGCAGCAGCGCTGGCTTTGGCTCTCAGGATTTTTAGTGGCCATTATTCCAGCCCTAATTTACGGATGGAAAGCAGTAGGGGCGATGAAAGGAGTAAGCCTAAAACTACAGGTAAGCCCGGAAAGCCTGGTTCAATCCCTCAAGATTGTGACCGGGTGGGGATGGGAAACCCTTATCTTTGGCCCAGGAGCCAATGGCAATTGGAAAGCCTTGCCATTGACCATAATCCTCGCTCTGTGGATAGGGTGGGCTTTAATAAGCTTTTCCAGGGAAAAATCCAATGCCCCTTTTCTAATAGCTGGCTTGGCCAGTACCATCCTCTGGCTCTTTCATGTCTCTACCCCCTACATACACTACCACCTCGTTTCTCTGCCTCCGTTGTTCTTGGCCGCAGGCTATGGGGTAAATATGCTTCCGCGTCGGATTCGCCTGGCAGGGGTACTTCTCGCTTTAGGTATCGCCTTGGGGCAAGGGGTGACGTTCACAGAAGGGCTTAAGACCTGGGCTGCTAAGCCTGTGCCTGGCGGATTAAGCGCTCCCTTGGCTCTCCAGCAGGCAGCTGTGAGCTTTGTAAAGGACGGTACACCAGTTATAGTAGTGGCCCCAGGAGACCGACCGGAGCAGGATGGAGATGCGGCTGTTGTGGAAGTTCTTTTCTGGGGTTACCCCCACCGAATTGTTAACGGTTTACATTCCCTGATAATCCCGGCTGAACCCTCGTGGCTCCTTTTTGTAGGGCCTTGGATGCCAGCCTGGCAGGAAGCGATAGCCCATTTACCCCATAGAAGTTACGAGCTGTACCTTTTCCCACGGAGAGAAGGGGAAATGCCTTGGGGAATGCTTAAGCTTAAAGGAGCCCGCCCGATAGGCTTCAGGCCTGCGAAGCCTGCCCGTCTGGGTTGCGGGGTCAAGCTTGAAGGATGGAATATGAAGAAAAGCCCAGAAAGGATAAAGGTTGAGACTTTGTGGAAGGTAGAAGAGCCTGAAGGGAAGCATGTCCACCAGTTCAACCACCTCTACCTTGGGGGCAAGTTTCTCCAGGCACAGGATGGACCCACTTCCTCCAAAGCCTGGGCCAAAGGGGATTTCCTCATCACTTGGGCCGATTTTCCCCCAGTGGAAGGGGATTTCAAAATAGCAGTGGGGATGTATTACTACCCTTCTATGGAAAGGGTTCGCGGCTCTGAAGAGGGGATATGGCTTTGGGGAAAATGAGGGCTTCAGCAGTGGGCTTATGTTGTCTCATTGGCCGAGGGGAAGGGGCTCAAAACTTAAGGTATAAGACGCAAGCTCAGTGGTAGCAGGGGCGAAAGCGCTCACAGCTAACACTACCCCCGGTTCTAAAACCACTTCTAAAGGAGAACCTCCCTCTACCTTCCACCGCTTTACGTCCAACGGTTTGCCCGCTTTTGCGGCTTGAAGTAACCACATTTGCTTAACGACTCCATTGGTGTAGACGAAGCCATTGGGCTCCCATCCCCCACGCCCGCTTTCAAAATCCTCGTAGTAGCCGATTTCGGGGATGGATATGTCATCCAAGAAGAAGCCAGGGTGATTTACAGCATCATCCGTTATGCATTCAAAGCGCAGCAAAATTTCCTTCCCGGCCCAAGGGGTAAGGTCCACTACTTCCTCAACCCAGCCGCCAGATTTCCCGGTGTAGCCGTAGCCGAGGTTGTTCCCCATTGGGTTCTCTGATGTTGAGCGGGGTCCTTCCAAGATTTTCCAGGTTTTGCCTCCATCGGATGAAATCTCCAAGTAAGCGTAATCGTAGTCCTTCTCCAGGTCATACCAAGTCCAAAAGCGCAATGTGGCTTTGTCGGCATTTCGGAGGTCAAAGGTGCGAGTTAGGGTTGAATCGCTCTCATCGCCCCGGCCAGACCACCACATGAATTTGCCGCTATGGGGAGATGGCGGGCCTAAGGTAATAGTAGGATTAGAGGAGAAGCGCAAGAGGACGGGCTTTTCGGTCCGGACTTCAAAATAGTCGGCACCATATTGGTGGACGGTCTCGGTTATGGTAAACGGGATTGTAGAAATGGTCGCAGAAACCTCAGGAGGTTGGGGGTTAAGCTCGCGGTAACCATAGCCGGAGTCGGGAGCATCAAAGTAATTGGCAAGAACCCAGTCGGCGAAGAGGTCTTCAAAGCTGAGGCCGTGGGGTGCCAAGATTTCATTGAAAGCATGTTGGCCATTGAGGGGGGATTTTACCAGGCGACGGAAAGCTTCTTCCCCAAAGCGCTCCCGGAAGTAAGCCATGAAGAGGAAACTTGCTCCGTAGTTGGGGTAAGCCTCGTCGGGGCTATCGGGCCAGGAAGTAAGCTGTATATCGGGTCGCACAGCAAAGGACCTTGTGGAAGCGTCAAGGTATAGCCCGCTTAAGAGTTCGGCCATCTCGGATAAGCCCTCGTTCACCCAGGTATCCTCGTTGCGGTCAATGTGCCAATGAAGCAGGTGCTGAAGTTCATGGGCCAGGATCGGAATGTAGGCTTTGGTTCCAGGACTCACAGCCCCAAGGTTGATGTACAAGACCTTCTTCTCGTTGGAGTAAGGGAAGACCTGGCGGGGGTAAGAGTCGCTTCCGGAAAAATACCCTCCAACCCCAGGGATGAAGCCGTTGAAGATGTGTAAGCAAGAATCGCTCCAAGGCCAGGGGGCATCTGGGCCGAAGATCTCCATTAAGCGTGGATAGATTTCACGCTCAAACCGCATAATGGAAGTTTTGAGGGATTTTTGGTCCACTGAGGCCCCTTTTTCCACCCACACGCAGAAATTAGAGGTGAGCACAGATAGGGTAGCAGTGGTTGTGAAGTAGCGGTTGGCGGCGTGATCCACAAGCCAAAAGACAGTTTCTTGCCCTGGATGGTAGGAAGCAGGCGTTGGGGTCGGAATGGGCCCCGAAGGTATCCTACCAAGCCTGGTCGCTATCTCCGCCAGGTCCCGAACTGGAAGTTCTGACGGCAACGGATCAAGAGTCGGGAAGAAGGTAGGGGAAGGGGATGGAACGGGTGACGGAGTTGGGGGAAAGGGAGTTGAGGTAGGCAAAGTGCACCCTGATAGGGTAAAAAGGGCGATAAGAGCGATGAATTTTTTCTTCAAATTATTTTTTCCTCCACCAATTTGCTCCAAGCCCTCTCAAACGCTGGTATGAAGAAGCTTTTGCTGTCGCCAGGGAAGGTCTGGGCAAGTTCCATCCCCAAAGAGCGTAGCTGCCATGCCGCCGAGGGGGAAAGATGGGCAGTGATTTCCTGGATTCTGGTGGCAAGATAGGGGGCATAGGGTATAGAAGGGTAAGCGAATAGGATGTTTTTTAGCAAACTCGCAAGGTAAAGGGACCGAGCTACAACGTTGCCTTCCACAAAGTGCCAAAGGGATTTCTCACTCTCTTCTATGCTCAATTGGTCCAGAGCAAGGTTTATGTGCTCGGGGATGAAGCCGCAACGGACCAAGAGCTTAGCCACGGCGAGGTTCTTTATGCCTGAAGCTACAAGGTAGAGGAACTGCTCCAAGTGCTCAGTATCCCAGCCTTTTTCGCGACCACGTCGGACGGCCTCGGGCGAGAGGCGATAGCGGTAGTATTCCTGGGAGCCATGGAGGATGGAGTGGGCAGCTGCTACCAGTATTGAGGCCTTGGCTATCACAGGTGCAAGCTTCGCCAAACTCTCCACACAAGCTACTATCCGAGGTCTTCCCAACCAGGCTTCATGGGTGACAGGGTAATCCTCGGAGGCCTTTACCCCAAGCTTTTTCTTTTCCTCCCGCATTATCCTATCTCGCCGGCTGATTGTATCCACAACCACCACTTCCACGGCCTCCGGTGCTTTGAAAGGGGATTTTTCGTAAAGCTGGACTATGATTTCAAGGATGCGTTTTACCTCCTCTTCCGGGACCTCGCCTTGCACAGAAACGCTGAACTGCGCCATACCTACTCTCCTCACCTATTGGTGAACTGGACCAATTGGTTCAGCTTCTCCATTGCTCGGCCTGAGTCTATGGATTCTTTGGCCATTTCTATTGCTTCTTCTAAGCTGGATGCTTTGCCTCCAACCAAGATGGCAGCGGCAGCGTTTAAGATGACAATGTCCCTGCGTGGGCCTTTTTCCCCGCCAAGGATAGCCCTGGTTATGGCTGCGTTTTCCTCCGGCTCTCCTCCTTGGAGGTCGGAGAGCTTAGCTTTGGCCAGCCCCAATTCTGTGGGGTCGAGGGGGAAGGTGGTAATGGTTCCTCTTTCAAGGCGGCTGACTTTATTGACCCCAGTGGTGGAAAGCTCGTCCAGGCCATCGGCTCCGTAGACCACAAAGGCCGATTGGCTTCCCAGGGCTTTGAGGGTCTGTGCCACTATCTCGGTGAGGCGTCCATCGTATAAGCCTAAGACTTGCTTCTTAGCCCCAGCCGGGTTCACCAGAGGGCCAAGCAGGTCAAGGACAGTTCGCACCCCTATTTCCTTCCTGGCCTGAAGGACGTGGTGGAGGGCCGGGTGGAAAGATGGGGCATATATGAAGCCTATACCCACTTCGTCAATGCAGCGGGATATCTTTTCGGGGTTCAAGTTGAGGTTTACTCCGAGAGCATTGAGCAGTTCAGCACTCCCGCACTTGCTGGCAACAGCCCTGGCGCCGTGCTTAGCCACAGCCAAGCCCGCCCCTGCCACTACAAATGCGGCAGTGGTGGAAATGTTAAAAGTTCCCCAAGGGTCCCCCCCTGTCCCCGAAATATCCACCACGTCTTCGCGGGTTGGCTTTATGAAAACGGCTCTTTCCTTCATAGCTAAGGCGCATCCCAACAGCTCTTGAGAGGTCAGCCCCTTTATTTGGAGAGCGACCAGGAATCCACCGGCTTGCCAGGGGGAAATTTTCTCATCCAAGATAAGGCTCATAGCTTCTTGAGCCTCTTGCGGAGAGAGGCTTTCTCCTTCTATAAGGCGGGAAATGTATTTCCGCAGCAATTTTCTCCTCCTTCAGCGTTTTCCTTATCCATTATACCTTTGGCTTACCTTTAACGCAAAGGCTAATGGCCGCTGGCCGCGCCGAGCCCTAAAAGCCAAACCTTAGGCTTTGCAGTGTGGCCAGAGGCTTGCCATTGCGCCTGGCCCTTCACGTGAGGATTAAGGGAATGCGAGCACGCCCTTGGGAGGGGGGCGAAGCCCCTTCCTTAGTTTTGGGCATACACCTTGCGCGCCCTGGAGAGGAGCTCGCCTACCTCGGTGAGGCTATGGGGGTAGAGCCCCTTGGCTTCCCTTAAGAGCTCAGTTGCCCTTATGAGGCAAGCAAACTATAATTAGCCCCAGGAGGGTGAGCTATGGAAATATCCCTGAGGCCAATCGGCAGGGTATTGAACAAAGTGGAAAAAAGTTCCGAAAAGGTAGATTGGTCCCAAGTGGTCTCCACTTTGGAGATAAACCCCGAGCTTGAAGAGGGCCTTGAAGGGATAGAAGAATTCCACCACATCATCGTTGTCTTCTGGTTCCACTTGGTGGAAGAAGTTTGCCTTAAGGTGCATCCGAGGGGCGACCGCTCAAAACCCCTCAGAGGGGTCTTCAGCACCAGGGCTCCTGTCCGCCCCAACCGCATAGGGGTGACAGTGGTGGAACTGCTCCGTAGGGAGGGTAACTGCCTGGTAGTGAAAGGCCTTGACGCTTACAACGGGACCCCAATCTTGGACATAAAACCTTATTTTCCAGAGGGCGAGGATGACGAAAGGCCATCATGGGTTAAGGGAGGGTAAGGCTGCAACCTTAAGGGGCAGGGTAATAAAAGCAGGTAAAGCTTCTGGGGAAGCACTGGTTTCTCCAGAGCCAATAAGCTTTTTCGGAGGGGTGGACCCGGAGACAAGCGAGGTGATAGAGAAAGGGCACCCGCTTGAAGGCCAGAAAATCGCCGGCAAAATCTTGGTCTTCCCTACCGGAAAAGGAAGCACTGTAGGTTCATACACGCTCTACCGCCTCAAGCAAAAAGGCCTTGCCCCCGCTGCCATCATTAACGCCAGGGCCGACCCCGTAGTAGCCGTAGGAGCTATAATGGCCGATATACCCATGGTGGACCTTGTCCCGTGGGAAAAAATTTCCACCGGCGATTTCGTAGAGGTAGAAGGGGATGAAATCAAGGTCTGGAAAACCGGTCCTGGTGAAACTGGGGGGCTCGCTGATAACCGATAAAACCCGCGAGGCCACCGCAAGGTTGGATGTAATAGAAAGGCTTGCCGCGGAGATAAAGGAGGCTATGGAAAGCCTCCCCGAGCTTAAGCTTGTAGTGGGGCACGGAAGCGGCTCATTCGGCCACTTCCCGGGCAAGCGCTACGGCGTGAGGGAAGGGGTTAAAGGGCCTGAGGGCTGGAGAGGCTTCGCTGAAACAGCATCCGCTGCTGCCCGCCTGAACCGATTGGTAACCGAAACAATGCTTTCCGTGGGGATAAAGGCCTTCCCGATACAGCCTTCGGCCTCCATCCTCTGCCGTGATGGGGAGATAGTGCGGTGGGAATGGCGGCAGGTGGAAAGGGCCCTTGAAAGAGGCCTTGTCCCCATCGTGTACGGAGACGTGGCCTTTGACGAAGTCCGAGGTTCCACCATAGTCTCCACCGATGAACTTTTCTTCTTCCTCGCCCAGAAACTTCGCCCTTCCACAATCCTCTTGGTCGGGAAAGTGGCAGGGGTTTTCACATCCGATCCGCTTCTGGACCCAGAGGCCAAGCTTATCCCAGAGGTGACTCCTTCGGATTGGGGGAACATTCTGGGGGCTTTGCGAGGTTCCTACGGGGTTGATGTAACCGGCGGGATGGAGGAAAAAGTCAGGCTAATGTTGAAGCTTGTGGAAAAAATCCCGCACCTCAAGGTGGTGATAATGTCCGGGGAGGAAGAGGGGGCCTTGAAGGCCGCCCTGCTGGGCTCTTTCCCTGAAAAATGCACTATTTTTCACCGTTGAGGGCCAGAGATGGACATCTTGGAAGGCTTGAACGAAGCGCAAAAAGAGGCAGTGGAAGCGATAGAGGGGCCGGTTCTGGTGCTTGCAGGACCAGGAAGCGGGAAGACCAAGGTCCTGGTCCACCGCGCTGCTTACCTCATAAAAGTCTGTGGCCTCTCCCCTTACTCCATCATGGCCGTAGCCTTCACTAACAAAGCGGCCAGGGAGATGAAGGAGCGCCTCTATAGGCTCCTTGGGGAGAGGGTTGAGCAATTAACCGTTGGGACTTTCCACGCTATCTGTGCTCGCATCCTGCGCCGAGAAGGTGAGG
>CAZPWR010000311.1:0-2018 GCA_964590555.1 uncultured Anaerolineae bacterium
GTAGAGCTTATACTCAGGCATCAACCAACCTTGGAGCTACCACCGTGGCATCCTTCCCGTGAGGAATTGGAACTCCTCAGGGCCCTTCAGGAGGTGGATGGGACGAAATGAAAATAGCCCTTGTCCCATTTGGCCAAGTAGAAGGAAAAATATTGGATTACCTTGAGGAAGCCTTGGGCAAAACGTTCGGCAAGGAGTGCACTCAGTTAGCCTCCCTACCTATCCCTGCTCACGCTTTCAACCCTTCACGCCGCCAATACCTTTCCGATTTGTTCCTCAAAGAACTGCGGAAAATTGAAGCTGAAGGGGTGGAGAAAATCCTGGGGATTACCGAAGTAGACCTTTACACGCAAGGGCTTAACTTCGTCTTTGGCCAAGCCTCGCTTGGGGGAAGGGAGGCGGTCATCTCGCTGGCCAGGCTTCACCAGAGTTTCTACGGCTTACCCGAAGATGAAGGCCTACTTCTGGAACGAACCTTGAAGGAAGCTGTCCACGAACTCGGTCATACCTGGGGCCTCACCCACTGCCCTGATCGTTCATGCGTCATGCACTTCTCCAATTCCCTGCGTGATACTGACATAAAGAAGGCCGAGTTTTGTCCCCGCTGCCTTTCGGCTCTCAAGGCGCACCTTTAGGAGGGAAGCTATGGGTGCAGACCTTGTGCTCTACAACGGCCTCGTTTACGATATGGTCAACCCCTCGCCAAGCCAGGCCATTGCCATAAGGGCGGGGAGAGTGCTCAAAGTCGGGCCAGACCAAGAAATCCTATCGCTACTAAGCCCCGAAGGGATAGCCATCAACCTCAAGGGGGCTACTGTAATCCCTGGCCTTGTGGATGGCCACTTCCACCTCTTGGGCTATGCCCTGCGCCTCTCAACTTTGGACCTTGCCGGCCTTGATTCAAAAGGGAAAGTTCTGGAGAAAGTGGCCGCCAAAGCTTCCTCAACCCCCGAAGGGCAGTGGATAATTGGCGGTGGCTGGGATAGGAACCTCTGGCCAGACCCATCTTTTCCAACCTGCAAGGACTTGGACGCCGTTGCGCCCAATCACCCAATTGCTCTCTGGAGCAAAGATGGGCATACTCTTTGGCTTAACTCCCTTGCCCTCAAAGAGCTGGGGATAAATTCCTTCACCCCTGACCCGCCCGGCGGGGCGATTGAGCGCGACGAGCTTGGCCGACCCACCGGCATCCTCAAAGAGAAGGCTGCGGAGCTGGTGAGGCAGCGTGTGGAAACGTCTTCCCCCTTGCTTCAGCGAAGCGTAGAAGAAGCTATGGAAAACCTTCTGCGCAAAGGTTTGGTGGGGCTTCACAATTGCGAGGACGAGAGGGCTTTAGCTTTACTTCAGAGCCTAAGGAGCCAAGGCAAGCTCAAGATGCGCATCCTTCACCACATCCCTGCCGAAAACTTGGAAGCAGCCATAAAGCTCGGGATAAAGAGCGGCTTTGGGGACGAATACTTGCGCATAGGAGGGGTCAAAATCTTTGCCGATGGCACCCTCGGCTCCCGAACGGCAGCCATGCTTGAGCCTTACATTGGGGAACCGGAGAACTTGGGAATCCTGACCATAACCCCTGAGGAGCTTGAAGGTCTGGTTTTAAAGGCCAGTGAAGCCGGCCTTTCGGTAGCCGTTCACGCCATAGGCGATAGAGCCAATCGGATTGTGTTGGATGTTCTGGAGAAAGCCCCCCGACTCCGCCACCGCATTGAGCACGTCCAGCTCCTCACCGCTGAGGATTTGCCCCGTTTAGCTAAGCTTGGGGTTGTGGCCT
The DNA here is from genome assembly GCA_964590555.1 of uncultured Anaerolineae bacterium. Classification (GTDB taxonomy): domain Bacteria; phylum Chloroflexota; class Anaerolineae; order SpSt-600; family SpSt-600; genus SpSt-600. Next base: position 1,772 of record CAZPWR010000311.1, read on the forward strand.
CAATGCAACCCATACACGCTACCTCCGACATGGAAATGGCTGAGCGCTACTGGGGGAAAGAGCGATGTCGTTGGGCCTACGCTTGGCGCAGCCTCCTTGAGGCTGGCACAATCTTGGCCTTCGGCTCCGATTGCCCTGTGGAACCTCCGGATCCTCTTCTGGGGATTTACGCTGCCGTGACCAGACGTCGCTTGGATGGCTCACCTGGCCCTGAAGGGTGGTTCCCGGAGCAACGTCTAAAAGTAGA
>CAZPWR010000312.1:0-1660 GCA_964590555.1 uncultured Anaerolineae bacterium
ACGAAATCGTCCCGAGGGTGCGCAGCTAAAATCCTGAGGCTTCGGGCATTGAGCAGTTTGAGTAGCAAATTGTAATCTTCATCGGAAAAGGTGTCCAGGAGGCGACGGAGCCAAGCGTGCAGTGAAAGCTCCCGCTTCAAGGCCTGCCAGGTATCTCCTACTTTGACTCCTCCTGAGGAAGGGATGAGCGCAGAGGCCCCCCTCAATCCGGTTACTACCCCTCCCACTGTGGTATTCTTCATATGCCCAGCTGCATCCCCTACCAAGATTGCCCTCTTTTTTCCCCTGCCAACAACCATATCGGTCCCTGGGAGATAAAGGGGGACAATGGCTGCTTGGAAAGAGGATGGTTCCCAAGAATGAGAGGAGAGGAAATCTTCTAAGCTTCGGCGTGCTTCCTCCATGCTATCGGCCACAAGGCCCACTACCCCCAAAGTGGAACTCTCAGGAATAAGCCAAACGAAAAAGCGTGTCCGGTTACGGTCAAACCAAACCTGCACTTTATCCGGAGGAATGGGCTTTGGGAAATTGACCTTGGCTTGAATTACTGCCACCAGAGGCAAAGCTTTACGGCCCAAAAGGCGGCCTACGATGCTTTCAGCCCCATCGGCCCCGATAACCGTTGAGGATGGCACGAATTTATAGCCTTGGTCCGTCCGGAAGCGCAACAGGAGCCTTCCTCCTTCTTCTTCCAAACCCTCAACGCGATGGCCCCAATGGATTTTCACCCCTGCTTCCAAAGCCTGGCGCATTAGGAGCCCGAAGAGCTTGCGGCGCTCTACCACCAAATCCGGCTCCTTGAGGGTGACGGTGGCTGAAGCGCTGGTGGAGATAAGCTCAAATTGCCATACCCTATTGATTATGACCTCGTCGGGTGGAAAATCCAAGACCTGCAAGAAATACGGCGTAAGGATTAGGGTGCGAGGGGCAGGGTTTAAAGAAGGTTCAGCTTCGTAAATGTGGACTTCAAACCCCTTTCGGGCTAAGCGATAAGCGGCGTAAAGGCCAGCTGTGGACGCTCCTATAACATGCACCTTTCTTTTCATTTCGCTCCCCTTAAGGAATGATGAACATAGTGCCGGTGGCCTCAGCCACGAGGTTGCCATTTGGGTCCCGTGCTTCGGCCTTAGTCACGATAAACCTACCGCCCTCGCGGGCTAACCAAGCCTTAACCGAAAGGGTTTGTCCTACTTTGGCTGGCCTGCGGAAGCGAACTTCAAGCTTACCTGTAACAGTCTTTTTCCCGTTGAAGATAGCAGCCCAGCCCATGGCTTCGTCCAGGATAGTGCTCAGTATTCCCCCATGCACGACTCCTGGCCAGCCCTGGTATTCGGGCCCGGGGGTAAACTCGCAGAGTGCCACTCCTCCTTCATCCCTGAACTTAAGCTTTAGGCCGATGGGATTGCCCTTCCCGCAGCCAAAGCACTTATCGTAATCAGGCAGAACTTCAAAGCGCAAGGCCTCGGCTCCCATTGCCCCTCCTCGCAAGTTAGTCACTGAATTTTAGCAAGGCTTCCCAATAGACGCAATTTCTGCATACGCCGACTCAAGTCGTCCTCCTTGGGCCTCGGCCAAAGGTCGGCCTCCGCCGACCTTCATTAAATCGGGGTGGAGGGGGCGAAGCAATCTCCAACCATCGGGGGAGATTGCTTCGGGCCCA
>CAZPWR010000313.1:0-1545 GCA_964590555.1 uncultured Anaerolineae bacterium
ACAGCTCCCTCCTATAAACCTGCCCACGAGTGGGACCCAAAACCTCGGCTAACCCCAGTAAACGAGGGTGGGCAAAACCCCTTCACGCCGATTAAAATCGGCCTCCTTTGGCCTTAGGCCAAGGGTCGGCCTGCGCCGACACCCACCCCCTGCGAGGGGGTAAAATGAGCAGCTTCACCTGCGGGGAGTAAGTGAGGTGCCCACCCCCGCTGGCTTTAAGTCCCCCAGGGTTTTGGAGCCTGCCCGCGGCGGGGTTGACCTCGCTACCCCTTAGTAGGGGATAGTCCCATCCCCACTTGGCCTTACATTTGTTGAAATCGCCTCGGCATGTTTTAATTAACTAAAAGCGCGGAGGTAGGGAGATGACAAGGTGGTGGTCTTACAGGCCTAACGAAATAGAGCCCGGAATATTCGTGGAAGTGGGGGAATGGGTGGAAAAGTTTAAGCCTTTGGATTTATCCACCGGCTTCCCCGATTTGCCAGGCCCAGAAGAGGTCAAGTATGCAGCGATAGAAGCTATATGCCGAGGGGTCAACCAGTATACCCCAAGCTTCGGAGCGATTAAGCTCCGCCAGGCAATAGCCAACCACTACCGCCAATTCTACGGCTGGGTTCTGGACCCTTTTCAGGAGGTAACCGTGACCCACGGGGCAACTGAGGGCATCATTGCTTCTATACTGGCCCTGGTGAACCCAGGGGATGAGGTCATCATCTTTGAGCCTTTCTACGATAGCTTCGCCCCAGATGTAATCATGGCCGGGGGTAATCCTGTTTTTGTCTCTCTCAGGCCACCACTTTGGGATTTTGACCCCGATGAGGTGGAGAAAGCCATCTCAGACCGCACCCGCCTCATTATCCTCAATAGTCCTCATAATCCGACGGGGAAAGTTTTCTCCAGAGAGGAGCTGGAAAGCATAGCCAAGCTGGCCATCCGCCATGACCTCATTGTGCTCTACGATGTGGTCTATGAGCACCTGGTTTTTGAGGGCGAGCATATTCAGCTGGCTACTTTGCCAGGCATGGCCGAGCGAACTATTACAGCCGGAAGTTTTGGCAAGACCTTTGGCCTCACGGGTTGGATGATAGGCTGGGTTGTGGCTCCGCCTTCAATTACCGAAGCAATCCGCAGGATACATCAGTTCACTTCTTACTGCGCTGCAGCCCCTCTCCAAGAAGCCGCTGCTTTCGCCTTGGGGATGGATGAGAAGTTCTTCCGAGAGATTGTGGAGCTCTATCGTCAGCGGCGGGATTTCCTCGCCTCGGCTTTGGAGGAGGTTGGGTTCAGAGTGCTCAAGCCTCAGGGCACTTACTACCTCTTGGCCGATTTCTCCCCGCTCAGCGAGGAGGATGATCGGGCTTTTTGCCTCCGTTTAATCCAGGAAGCGGGGGTGGCTACCATCCCCATAAGCGGCTTTTACCGGAAAGGGGTCAAAAGCCCGCCCATGCTCCGTTTCTGCTTCGCTAAGAAGATGGAGACTTTGGAGGAAGCTGTGGCAAGGCTCAGGAAATGGGCCCGGAAAGGGGGATACGCGTCTTCACAGTCTC
>CAZPWR010000314.1:0-3791 GCA_964590555.1 uncultured Anaerolineae bacterium
TTGGCCGGAGGCCAAAAAAGGCCGATTTCAATCGGTGTGAAAAGCACATCCCCCAAACCCCTTGCCAGAGGCTTTGCCTCCTCCACCCCCATATACCCCTTGCAGGGGGTAGGGGTCGGCGCAGGCCGACCCTTGGCCGAAGGCCAAAAAAGGCCGATTTTAATCGGCGTGAAAAGGAGGAAAGCCCCGGTGATAGATCGCGGCCTTTTGCAAAATCCGAGGAGCTTTTCTATAATCCAACAAGCTTTGCCCGGAGGAAAGCCATGAATTTTGAAGCCATCTTTTGGGCCGTTCACCTTCCGCTTATGCTCGTTTTCCTCATCGGCCTGGCCGATGTTTTCGGGATTTGGCTAAAGGGGCGAGTAGAAGGCCTTGAATGGGATGCTTCGGCTTTTAAGAAGCTTTCTTTCCTTGTGAAGAGAGCAATCCGGGCTGTCTTTAGCCCTCGGTTTCCTCTATTCCTAAAGGCCTTCATAACCGAAGCCTGGTTCAACCGTCGCCTCTGGCAAGCGAGCCGATGGCGCTGGCTGAGCCACTTTCTCCTCCTTAATGGCTTCCTGTTGCTCATGGGCCTATCGGCACTGGCTGCCCTGGCCGATAAAATCCTCCGCCCCCTTTTCCACCTCGGCCACATACCCTGGATAGCCATGTGGTATACCGCTGATCACCCCGTGATTGCTTTGCTCAATGAGATAGGCGGGGTTATGATGACTGCTGGCCTGTTATTTTACATAATCCGACGCTACATCGTCCGCCCCCCGCAGTTGCGCACAGGACCGCTTGACACTTGGGTTGCGGTCAGCCTGGGGTTGATTCTCCTATCGGGTTGGGTTACGGAAATTGTCCGGTTGTGTGCCGAACATTATGATGGCCCCTCCCCTCAGATGGCCTTCATCAGCTATCCAATCTCTCGCCTCCTGCGGGGGGTTGCTCTCCCTTGGGAAGAGCTGTTCGGATGGCTTTTCCTGGCCCACGGGCTATTTACTTCTGCCGTCATTGCCCTAATCCCTTACTCCAAATTCATGCATGCCGTGGCGGCAGCGCTCATGGCTGCTCTGGAAAGCGTTCGGGAGGAGGTTCCCCCCGATTTCTCCTTCTCCTTCCGTCAGATTATGGCCCTGGATGCCTGCACCCGCTGTGGGGAGTGCATAACTTGGTGTCCGACTTTCGCCGAGAAGCCAGAGCTGGACTCAATAACCCCATTGCGCAAGATTGAAGCGGCGCGGGGTTTAATCCGGGACCGGAGCGGGCTCAGAGGGCGCCTTTTTGGTTCCCGCCCATTTGACCCCCAGGCTCTTCAGGCCCATTCCGCTGGGGTCTACGATTGCACCCTCTGCGGCCGATGCGGCATCGTCTGCCCAGCCCACATCCCAACCAGGAACCTTTGGATTGCCATGCGCTACGATTTGGTCCGGCGAGGGCTCTACCCCGCCATTTTCAACACTCTGCGGGACACCCTCTCCGCTCACCACAACATCTCCGGCGACGACAATTCCAATCGCCTCATCTGGAGCCAGAACCTCCCTGAGATACCCGATGGGCTTGGGAAGAAGCAAAAGGCCGAGGTTGTGTTCTTTGTCGGATGCGTTTCCTCATTTTACCCCATATGTTATTCCATCCCTCAGAGCGCCGTTCAAGTGATGGAGAAAGTGGGCCTGGATTACATGGCTTTAGGGGGTGAGGAGTGGTGCTGTGGCTTCCCTCTCATCATCGCTGGGATGGGGGATGAAGCCCGCAAGTTTATGCTCCACAATGTGGAGGCAATTCAGCGGACTGGAGCGCGCCGGCTGGTGACCTCTTGCCCTTCTTGTTACCACACCTGGAAGCACGATTGTCCTCGCCTGCTTGGGGAACCTCTTGGGTTTGAAGTTCTGCACATCACAGAGCTTCTGGCTGAGCTGCTTGGGGATGGGCTGCTAACACTTCGGCCCTTGGAAGAAATAGTTACTTACCATGATCCGTGCGACCTCGGCCGGAGCAGCGGGGTTTACGATGCCCCTCGCGAGGTCATTCAATCTATTCCGGGCATAAAGTTGGTGGAGATGGAACACAACCGCGAGCTTTCCTTATGCTGCGGGGGTGGTGGGGATGTGGAGATGGCGGATAAAGAACTCACGGTTGCCGTAGCCAGGCGGCGAATTGCCGAAGCTCAAGCTACCGGGGCCAAAATCCTTCTTTCCGCTTGCCAACAGTGCAAGCGAACTCTCTTCAGCGCCGCCCGCAGCGAGAGGCTCCGAATCCGGGTATTGGATGTAGTGGAGCTTGTAGCGCAGCAGCTTTAGGGGATTAACGCTCAGAGCGAGCGATGGCTTCTTTGAGCCATTGCTCCAATTTATCAATTTGCACTTCTTCCTGCGTTCCGTCCTTCATACTGCGCAGGGCCACTTTGCCTTGAGCAAACTCCTCCTCCCCTACAATCACTGTGTAGAGCACACCAGCCTTATCCGCTCTCCTAAGCTGGGCTTTTAAGGAGCGGTCACCCAAAGCATGGGTTGCTCCGATTCCGGAGCGCCTGAGCCTGGAAGTCAGTTTCACGGCTTCTTTCTTCAAAGCCTCGCCGGTGAAGGCAACGAAAACTTTGGGCCCTTCCAAGGGTGGAACTTCTATCCCTTGGTGCTTCATAATCATCACAATCCTCTCAATTCCAGCGGCGAAGCCGACGCCCGGTGTATGTGGCCCGCCAAGCTCTTGAGCGAGGCCATCGTAGCGACCCCCACCGCAAACGGCGTTCTGAGCCCCTATCCCTTCAGCCCAAACCTCAAACACGGTCTTAGTGTAGTAATCCAACCCTCGCACCAAGCGATGGTTCAGGGTGTAGGGGTGGCCTTCTTGGTCCAGGTAATCCAGCAAGGTGCGGAAGTGGGAAGCGCATTCCTCGCACAGGAAATCAATTATCTTAGGGGCTTGGGCGATAACAGGCTGGCACTGCTCGTTCTTGCAATCCAGAAGCCTTAAGGGGTTGCGTTCCAGGCGCCTTCGGCAGTCCTCGCATATCAAGGAAACTTTCCCCTGGTAGTAATCCCTGAGGGTAGCTACGTAGGCAGGGCGGCATTTGGGGCAACCGGTGCTATTGACCTGGAAGGAAAGGCCTCTGAAGCCGAGCTCTTCATATAGATGCCAGGCCAGGGTCATTACCTCAAAGTCCAAGGCTGGGTCCTGTTCGCCCAAAGCTTCTACGTTTATCTGGTGGAACTGGCGGAAGCGTCCGGCTTGAGGCCTCTCGTAGCGGAAAGCAGGGCCGATTGAGTAGAGCCGGACAGGCTGAGGCCAAAGGTGCATCCCGTGCTCTATGTAAGCTCTGACCACCCCAGCCGTGAACTCCGGCCGCAGGGTGAGGGAATCGCCCCCCTTATCCAGGAAAGTGTACATCTCCTTCTCCACTATATCCGTAGTTTCCCCCACGCTCCTTACGAACAGGCTTGTCTCTTCAAAGATGGGCAAATCAATGGGCTGGTAGCCGTAGAGGTGAAGGAGGCCTATGGCTTTATCTTTAACGTAAAACCAATAAGGCTGCTCTTGTGGCAAGATATCCTGAGTGCCCCTTGGAGCTTTATACACCTCTATCCCTCCGCCAGATTTACCTAAAGTTTAGTCTTTTTGGCGGCTTTTGTCAAAGCCTCGTTATGCCGACAAAGGTCGCCCTCCTTGGGCCTGCGCCGACCTTGATCAAACCGGGGGTAGAAGGGGCTGAGCCCCTATGGCGGGGGGGCTGGGGGGGGTTCCCCCGCAGGTTTAAATAAGGGGAATGCGGCCTTCCCCCCGTCAACCTCCCACGACGGGGACAACCTGCC
>CAZPWR010000315.1:0-1949 GCA_964590555.1 uncultured Anaerolineae bacterium
TTTTACCTTCTTTGCTGTCCCGCTAAAGGATACGCCAGGAATTACCACCACCCGCTTCATAGACATGGGGAGAATGGGCATATCCACTGGCGGCTTTCACATGGATAACGTTCGTCTCCCTGAGCACTATATGGTTGGAGAATTCAACCGAGGCTTCTACCACGCTATGGAGGGATTCACTGCGGCCCGAGTGCTAATCGGAGCCACTTGCATCGGCGCGACAGAAGCGGTCCTGGAGATGGGGATAGAGCACATAAAGCAGCGTCGGGCCTTTGGCCGTCCCCTCGCCTCCTACGAAGGAATCCAATTCCCCTTGGCTGAGCACTATGCCAACTTGGAACGCAACCGCCTCTTAGTTTACAAAGCCGCTTGGATGCTGGACAAGCTCTACAAGGAGAAAGCTTTTACCCACCACGATACAGCCCTAATCGCTGCCATGGTCAAGCTCAGGGCGCCGATTGACGGCTTTGCCGCAATGCATGAGGTGGCTGACTGGTTCGGAGCCCTGGCCTACACTAAAGAGGCGCCAATAGAGATGGGGATAAGGGGGATTCGGTCCTATTCCATCGGGGCCGAAGGAGCCCAAAACATAATGCGCCTAATCATCGCACGGGAACTCTTGGGGCCAGAGTACCTGCCTTACAGGCAATGAGCGAGCTCAAAATCCTTCAGGATGCCGAGATAAACCTTGAAGAATGGGACGATTTCACCCGTCGTGCCCGCTACGGCCATATCCTCCAGAGTTCACTCTGGGGGAAGCTTAAGGAGGGCTTCGGCTGGAGGGCAAGGCGAATTCTCCTGCTCAAAGACGGCCTGCCTCTGGCCGGAGCCCAAATCCTCTTCCGACCGTTCCTGCCAGGCCTTCCAAAACCTGTGGTAGCCTACGTTCCCAAAGGCCCTATCCTTCCCCCCGATGAAAGCGAGGCAGCCCAGCTTTTGCTGGACGCTATCCATGCCTGTGCCAGGGAAGAAGGAGCAGTGTTTATCAAAGTTGAGCCGGATTGGGTAGATTCGCCGCAAGTGGAGGCAATTTTGAAGGACTGGGGATTTATCCCAGCTCGCACCATCCAGCCCCGTAGCACCATCGTGCTTGACATAACTGTATCGGAAGAAGAAATCCTGGCCAGGATGAAACATAAAACTCGCTACAACATAAAGCTTGCCTCCAAGAAAGGGGTGAGGGTGCGTCCGGGAAGCCTTGACGATGTGTCCACCTTTTACCAGCTCATGGTGATAACTTCAAAGCGGGACCGCTTCGGCATCCATACCTTGGGTTATTACCGGAGGGCTTTGGAACTTTTTGCCCCTTCGGGCGATGCGGTCCTGCTCTTGGCTGAGTATGAGGGAGAACCCTTAGCCGGGCTCATGGCTTTCAAGTGGGGGGATAGGGCTTTCTACATGTACGGCGCCTCTTCCAACCGCCATCGTAACCTCATGCCCAACCACCTCCTTCAGTGGGAAGCTATACTCTGGGCCAAGAGGGAGGGGTGCGTGACCTATGACCTCTGGGGCATACCCGATGAAGTAGGCAAGGAACCGGAACGCTACCAAGATGAACTTCCGGAGCGCTCAGGCGGCCTCTGGGGTGTTTACAGGTTCAAGCGTGGCTTTGGTGGCACAGTAATCCGCTACGTAGGAGCGTGGGACTGGGTATATTCTCACTTTTGGTATAATCTCTACAAGCTGGCTTTGAAGTTCCTCAAGCTTTGAGCTTATAGCGGTTGAAATCAACCTTTTGAACTTTTGGCATATGGTCGGCTCTCGCCGACATCCTTTGGGCCAATCGCTGGAAGACCCGGAACCCAGTTGAGCCTTTCGGGGCGCGGCCCCAAGTTCACGAAAGCGGGATTCCCTTAAATACACCCTGCGGGGGAAAAATGGAAAACGTCTCCCACAATTCTGGGGCATACCTTGCCGGATTGGGTGTGTCCCAGTTTCGTCGGGCCTGT
>CAZPWR010000316.1:0-10133 GCA_964590555.1 uncultured Anaerolineae bacterium
CCCGCCCACGAGTGGGCCCCTGAACCCCCGCCAACTCTCAGCAAACGGGGGTGGGGTAAATTGGATCTGGGGGGCGGAGCACTTAACGAACCCCTATCACATAGACTTGCCGCAAACATTAAAACCCCGGTAGCTCCAAAGCCAAAGCAGAGGAGGCAAATCATTTGCCTAAATTTGCCCCCTTCGCAACCTTCCAGTATAATTTAGACAAAGCTTGCCCTAAAACCTTGAAAAAACAAAGCCCGCTACCCTGCGGAAAAAGTTCAGTTGACTTCACAAGAGGTTTTAACATGGACGTCTACGAGGCTATAACCTCAAGGCGCAGCATAACTCGCTTCAAACCTGACCCTATACCCAAAGAAACGTTGGAAAAAATCCTCAACGCTGCCCTCTGGGCCCCTTCAAAGCTTGATTTGCAAAACTGGTATTTTGTAGTGTTAGGGGGGAAAAGCAAGAAGGACTTCTCACTTATGCTTCAAGCTGAATTCACCCGCCTCTTGACTTCTGCCCAAGCTTCGCCTTTATTTAAAGCTTGGGCTACTGAATGGTTCCTTCAAGCTTTGGAGCAAGCCCCTATCCTTGTCCTTGCTTTCTCTGATAGACCGATCAGCGAAGACCTGGATTATGCTCTATCGGTGGCTGCGGCTGTCCAGAACCTTATGCTGGCGGCCTGGGATGAAGGAATCGGGACTCGCTGGTTCACTTCAGGCCTCCAGGCTGTGAAGGAAAGCATTTACTCTCACCTCGGCTTGAAAGACAAAGAACTGATAGGCCTCATTGTAATGGGCTATCCAGAAGAAATCCCCCAACCCACGCTCCGGCGGGGAGGGAGGATTGAATGGCGCATAGGGACCTGAGATGCTATGGCTGTAGCTGTGGAAAAAATCCGCCCTTTTCCCATCCTATCAGGGCTTGAAGAGAAAACCCTTCAAGAATTGGCTTCGGCTATGATTGAAAAACCTGTTCAAGCCGGAAGCATTGTAACCCTACAAGGGGAAGAAGCCCGCTTCGTTTACATAGTAGCCCGGGGTATAGTCAGAGCTCGTCGCCTTTCACCTGAAGGTAAGGAGTTAATCCTCTATTACACAGGCCCTGGCCGAATAGTAGACCTTCCTTCGGCGGTAAGCGGCAACAATTACACCGTTACCACTGATGCCCTTACAGATGTCGCCCTTTACGCCGTGCTTTCCGAAGAGTTCCGGCAAATAGTGGCAAAAGACCAGCATCTTGCCCTAAATTTATTGAAAGAGCTTGCGGATATAACCCGCCGTCTGACCATAATGGTGGAGGAAATAGCCCTTCACACTGTGCGGACCCGCTTAGCTCGCTTCCTCATCCAGCAATCTGAATTCAAAGGCCAAAACAAACAATGGACACAGGCGGAAGTAGCTTCCCAAATCGGTACAGTAAGGGAGATTGTAGGTAGGATTTTGCGAGAATTCGCATCCCAGGGCCTTATAGCTCGCCAGGGTGGACAAATCGTTATACTAAATCGGAACAAGCTTTTGGAAATAGCCCAAATGGAGGAGGACTTTAATGGAGGCGATGGAAGCTCTTGAAGCTATAGAAATGGCCATAAAAATTGAAGAGGAGGGCATAAACTTTTACACCGAAGCGGCTGAAAGGGTAGGAGATGAAGCAGCACAAAAGATGTTCCTCAACCTCGCTAAGGATGAACAAAAGCATCTGCTCCTTTTCCGCTCCGTCCGTCAATCCTTGCTGGAGAAAAGGGAATGGCCTTCTGCCCCTACCTTGCCTGTGGGCAAAACCCCCGACTACATATTCCCAACACCCGAAGAGAGGGGGAAGGTTGAAGTCCCCAAGCAACACCAAGAAATCCTCCGCAAAGGGATGGAGATAGAGGAAGCTTCCATAAGATTCTACGCGGAGCAACTTGACAAAAGCTCCTCGGAGGAAGCGCGCCGAGTATACAGGTTCCTGTTAGAGCAGGAGAGAGGCCACCTGGCCCTCCTGCGAGCGGAATACGATTACCTAAATCGCACTGGCTTCTGGTTTGATTACCAGGAATTTTCCCTGGAAGCCGGTTAATGAGACTTTTATCCCTGACAGCTAAGCACGGGAGGGGTAAAATTTAGGTTGAACATGTGGCGAGGACGGAGGATGATTCATAGAGAAGTGGACCGGAGCTTATGCATAAGATGCGGGATGTGCGCAAAGGCATGCCCTTGCGAGGCCATCAGCCTTGATGAAGAGGGGGTCCACTTTAATTGCCCCTCCGATTGTTCTTTTTCCATCGTCTGCTATGGGGGACTTGAGTTCTTCTACCCCTGTGAAGAAGCGTGCCCTACCGGGGCTTTGAGCATTGCTTACGAAATTGCCCATCAAACTTCTTAGACAAAGGAGGAAAAATGGCTCAAGTGACAGAAAAGCAAATAAAGGATGCCCTTCGGCAGGTGATTGACCCCGAAATCGGCATGGATGTAGTGACTCTGGGGATGATAAGGCAAATTAACATCGGTGAGGAAGGGGATGTAGAAGTTAAGATGGTTCTTACCGCCCCTTTCTGTCCTCTCGCTTCTTACCTCGTGGAACAAGTCCGGATGATTGCAAGTTCGGTGCCAGGGGTTAAGGAAGCGAAGGTCACCCTCCTGGATGAGCGCTGGGATCCGAGCTGGATGGAAAGGCCTTTAACTTAAGCCAACGGGGGTCAAACTTGCCGCAAATAGAGTAAAACTTCCGGCTCTGGCAAACACGCCAAGGTCAAAACGGTTTGATCTGTTCAAGTTACCCCCTGAGACCTGTTAGTGGACGATTCTAACCAGGTGGTAATCTTTGCGCCCTTTCCTGAGCACTAAGAACTTGCCTTCAATAGCCTGCTCTATGTTCACTTTTTGCTCAATATCTGCTACCCGCACATTGTTGAGGTAGATTCCTCCGCCTTGGATTAGCCTGCGTCCATCGCTTCGGGAAGAAGCCAGGCCGCATTTGACTAAGAGTTCGGTTATGAGCACGCCTTCGCCTGTTAATTCATCCTTTTCCACTTCGGTGGAAGGCACATCCCCGAAAATTTCCTCTATTTCCTGAGCTGTAACGTCTTCAATCTCTTCACCGAACAGGATTCTGGAAGCTCTTTCCGCCCTGGAAAGGGCTGTTTCTCCGTGGACCATGCGGGTTACTTCGCGGGCGAGGGTCCTTTGGGCTTCCCTCTTTTCCGGAGAAGAAGCCACTTCCTGTTCCAGCTCCTCAATCTTTTCCCGCGGGAGGAGAGTGAAGAATTTGAGGTAGCGTATTACATCCCGATCGTCAGTGTTGAACCAGAACTGGTAAAACTTGTAAGGGGAAGTAAGCGTTGGGTCAAGCCAAATTGTGCCTGCCTCGGTCTTGCCGAACTTGACCCCTGAAGCGGTGGTTATTAGGGGCAGGACAAGCCCATAAGCTTTGGCTCCCCTCAATCTCCGGATTAATTCAATTCCAGCGGTTATGTTACCCCATTGGTCGCTTCCGCCCATCTGCAAAACGCACTTGTAGCGGTCGTATAGGACTAAGAAATCGTAAGCTTGGAGCAGCATGTAGCTGAATTCAGAATAGGAAATGCCCTCTTCCTGCTCCAGCCGCCGGCGAACGGATTCCTTGGTAAGCATGTAGTTTACCGTAAAATGTTTACCGATGTCGCGCAGAAAGTCAATCAGGTTCAAAGGCACAAGCCACTCGGCGTTATCTACCATGATTGCGGGGTTAGATTTGGTTTCAAAATCAAGGAAGCGCTTAAATTGCTCTCTGAAGCGCTGTTTGTGGGCTTCTATTTCCTCTTTAGCCAAAAGGGGGCGCTCTTTGTCCTTCCCGCTGGGGTCACCTATAAGCGCAGTCCCTCCGCCTACAACCACGATTGGCGTATGGCCGTAGCGCTGCAAATGCACAAGGGCCATGATGGCAAAAAGGTTACCTATCTGAAGGCTGGGGGCAGTCGGGTCAAAGCCGATGTAACCAGCAACCTTTTGGGAAGCGAGGACTTCTTCAACCCCAGGGGTTGAGTCATAAATCATCCCGCGCCACTTGAGTTCTTCAAAGACATTCATTTCCCCTCCTTAGCGAAGATGCTAAAGAGCTGGGGATTTACCTGCTTTTGTAAGACATGCCCGGGGAAGTTTTTATCCTTTGATAACTCCCAACGGACGTAATCTCGCCACCTTGCGGGAAATCCCAGCCGAGTGGACTACGTGCACGACTTTATCTACATCCTTGTAGGCATCCGGGGATTCCTCAGCCAGGCCTTCCATGCTCCCGCCCATTACAATTATGCCTTCGGCCCTGAGCCTCTCAATCAATTCCCGGCCTCTAATCTGCTTCTTAGCCTGGGCTCTGCTCATGACCCTGCCAGCGCCATGAGCCGTAGTGCCGAAGGTCTCCTCCATTGCCCTCTGGGTTCCTACTAAAACGTAGGAAGCGGTACCCATATCGCCTGGGATAAGGACAGGCTGGCCTACTTTGCGATAGGCCTCAGGGACGGCCGGATGACCAGGGCCAAAGGCCCTCGTGGCCCCCTTCCTGTGCACCAGAACTTTTACAGTCCTGCCCCCAACTACGTGCTCTTCCAGCTTGACAATGTTGTGGGCGACGTCGTAGACTTGGCGAAGGGAGGTGTCCTTAACTTTGCCTGCCAGTACTTGCTCAAAGACCTTGCGCACCCTGTGGGCCAGGATTTGGCGGTTAGCCCACGCATAGTTGGCAGCAGCTACCATTGCTCCAAAGTAGGCCTGCCCTTCAGGGGTATCAAATGGGGCACTCACCAGTTCCCTATCGGGCAACTTTATCCCGTACTTCCGCACTGCCTCCTGGAAGCTTTCCACGTAGTCAGAGCAAACTTGGTGGCCCAAACCCCTTGAACCGGAGTGGATCCAAACAGCCAATTGCCCCTCAAATAGGCCAAAAGCCTTGGCTACTTCCTCATCGTAAATCTCATCCACCACAGCTACTTCAATGAAGTGGTTTCCGGAGCCGAGTGTTCCGAGCTGATCTCGCCCTCTTTCTTTAGCCCTGCGGCTTACTTTGGAGGGATCGGCCCCAGGCATGGAGCCGCCTTCTTCGGTATGCTCAAGGTCCTCTTTGGAGCCAAAGCCCTGCTTTACAGCCCAAGCAGCCCCTTCCCTAAGGACTTTGTCCATCTCCGCATCGCTAAGCCTTACATCTCCCCCCTTGCCGACTCCGCTGGGGACATTGTGGAAGAGAGCCCTTACCAGGGTTTCCAAGTGAGGCTTTATCTCTTCAGCCATTATGTTAGAGGCCAAAAGGCGAACACCGCAGTTTATATCGTATCCCGTAGCCCCAGGGGAGATTATGCCGGAAGGCCTTTCGGTGGCTATGACTCCGCCTATTGGGGGGCCGTACCCTTCGTGGATATCGGGCATGGCGAGGGTATAGCCAACCACTCCTGGCAAGGTCGTGGTGTTTATGAGCTGCTCAATGGATTTATCCCTGAAAGCAGCCTCCAGGAGTTCATCATCGGCATATATCCTGGCCGGAACGCGCATGTCCGACCTAAAAGTTTTGGGGATTTCCCAGACGAATTCTCTCACTTTGCGGAAATCCGTCTTTCTAACCATGCTTACCTAACCTCCCAATCCAATCTATGGTGGTTAAATTATAACCCAAAACTATCTTCAAAGCAATAGGCAATGCCGCTCAGCATGGCTTTCCACTTTTTCAAACATGGGCAGTCCATGAGCTTGCGCTTCCAATCGGCTTTGGCACAGCAGGACAACTGCTCATAATTGCTCCACGCTCTCCGCCGTATCCTGCAGGGGTGGAAGGAATGTGCCTTCACCCCTCTGTACCCCTGCGAGGGGGGTGAAAAGGGGGCGAGTTGCGAACTCCAGCAAACTTGCGCACGAGTGGGACCCAAAACCCTGGCAAACCCTCCGCAAACGAGGGCGGGATGCCCCATAACCCTCCTGCGAGGGAACATAGTTGCCACACGCTCTCTGCCTTATCCTGCGCCCAAAAGCAACCATTCCACTGGAAAACTGGAAAGCCATGATCGGTTGTGATTGTTCAATTAAAGACCTCGGGATCGGGAAGCTGAGGGAGACGCAGCCCTAAGCCGTCCATGAGGACGGGGCTTACAATACCCAAGGAAGCTGATGCCAACTGACTTTATGGTGGCTAATAAAAATTACATGAATTCAAGTCGGGGCGGCCGGATTTGAACCGGCGACCACTTGAACCCCATTCAAGTGCGCTCCCAGGCTGCGCCACGCCCCGTATCTGTTATAATTATATCCAAACTCGCTTTCTTTGGCAAATTTTCAGAGAAGGGGGTTTGTCCCAATTTCGGCCTGGGAATCGGCCTCCGCCGACGGTGAAGCTGCTCAAGGTTTAACCTTGGCGAAAGCCGACTCTTCCCGCCAAAGGCCCAAGGAGGTGATTTCAATCGGCGTGAAAAGGTTTTCCCACCCCCGTTTACAATGAGGGTCAGCGCAGGCCGACCACCATAAGAGCGTGAGGCAATCATGAACGGTTGCCCCACCGTTCTGGCAAATATGGATATGCCTGCGCCATCGGTAACATTATCATTTGAGTGAGCCACGTGACCTCTGTAAGAGGATTTGCCCCACCTCACTTATTGTGGTATTATTAAAAATAAATTTCAACAAGGAGGGTCAAAATGGGGGGAAAGGTGAGAGTGGCTATCATCGGAGTGGGAAACTGCGCTTCTGCCCTCGTCCAAGGAGTATACTTTTACCGAGATGCACCAGAGGACGCCTTCGTCCCAGGTTTAATGCACGTGAACCTGGGAGGATATCACGTAAGGGATATAGAGTTCAGCGCAGCTTTTGACATTGACGTTAACAAAGTAGGTAAAGACCTTTCCGAAGCCATCTTCACACCACCTAATAATGTCCCTAAATTTGCTGATGTCCCATATCTGGGCGTGCCCGTCTCCCGCGGCATGACCCACGATGGCCTCGGTAAATACTTGAAGCAAATAATAACCAAAGCCCCAGGCCCCACCGCCGATATCGTCAAAATCCTCAAGGATACAGGGACAGACGTCGTGGTTAACTTCCTTCCAGTGGGGAGCGAAGAGGCTACTAAATGGTACATTGAGCAAGTCCTGACTGCAGGATGCGCTTTCGTAAACGCCATCCCAGTATTCATCGCCAGGGAAGAATACTGGCGCAAGCGCTTTGAGGAGAGGGGCCTTCCCCTCATCGGAGATGATGTCAAATCCCAAGTGGGGGCTACCATTGTGCACAGGGTGCTCACCAAACTGTTCCGAGATAGAGGAGTCAAAATTGAACGCACATACCAGCTTAACTTCGGCGGAAATACTGACTTTTTGAACATGCTTGAGAGGGAGAGGCTTGAGTCCAAGAAGATTTCCAAGACCAATGCTGTTGCGAGTTTGTTAGACTATGAACTCCCCCCTGAAAACATCCACATCGGCCCAAGTGATTATGTCCCATGGCTGACCGATAGGAAGTGGTGCTACATACGAATTGAGGGTAGAACCTTTGGGGATTTGCCCCTCAATCTGGAGCTTAAGTTGGAGGTGTGGGATTCCCCCAACTCCGCCGGGGTAGTGATTGACGCCGTGCGCTGCGCTAAAATCGCTCTGGACCGGGGTATAAAAGGGGCTCTAATAGGCCCATCGGCTTACTTCATGAAATCCCCTCCAGTTCAGTATCCGGATGATGTAGCCAGACAGATGGTGGAAGATTTCATCCAGGGCAAAGGAGTTTAGCCTTTTAAGCGCTCTTGGGCTGGGGGCTGTCTGGGGAAGCCTCCAGCCCTTTTATTTTCTCCGCTACCAGAAAGTGAGAGAGGCCGAAAACGTTCAGGAAGCTCCTTTCCAGCGCATAGGTTATGCGCCTCAGCCAGAGGGCTAAATGGGGCCGGCTTAAGGCGATTTTGTCGTAACCAGGGTAAATGCGAGTATGGACTAAGAAACGCACCGGGGCTCCTTCAAAAAGCTTCTTTAGTCCCTTGGAGGTGTAAGCCCGGACGTGAGGGCACAACCGCCGCCGGAGGAAATCGGGGAAGTAGTTTATGAGCGGGATGTTGCCGAAGAAATACCTCCGGCCTAAGAAGAAGCCGTGGGTTTCAAAAGGGTAAAGCCTGTTGGGAACAAATATCACCACTTTACCTCCGGGCCGCAAAACCCTTACAGCTTCCTGGATAGCCAGCCTATCGTCCTCCACATGCTCTAAAACTTCGTGCAGTAAGACTACGTCAAAGGCTTCGGTTCTGAAAGGGAGATACTCTGCACGTGCGACTACAAGGTTCGGCAATTCTTCAGAAGCCTCAGTAACTTTCTCCTCGTCCACGTCAACCCCATACACAATCGCCCCTCGCTCTTTAAACTTCTTGAGGTATAGGCCAATTCCGCAGCCTACATCCAAGACCCTTTTGCCTTCTACAGGAGCAAAGCTAAGGATAAGCTTAAGCCTTCTTTCCTGGCCCGCGCGCCAAACGTAACTCGGATGCCCAAGTTTCACGTGCTTTTCGCTCAAAGGTTCCTCCTTCAGGGTTTAAATCCTCGGTGAAGGACAGCCGTTCCTGGAAATAGCCTACGGAATTCTACTTGTCGGAAGCCAACTTCCTCCATCAAACGCTTGAATTCTTCGGGTGGGAGGAACTGGGCTACTGAGCTGGGAAGGTAGCGGTAAGCATCGGCGTTATGAGCTATGATTTTACCCATCAAAGGGATTAACCGGCCAAAGTAAAGGCTAAAGGCCAGGCGAAGGGGTTTTAAATCGGGGGTTGAAATCTCCAAGCACAAAAAGAACCCTTCCGGCTTGAGTATTCGGAAGATTTCCTCAAGAGCTCTACGCAAATTGCTGAGGTTCCTCATGGCGAAAGCGGAAATAACTCCGTCAAAGGACGATGAGACGAAGGGCAGTTCCAGGGCATCCCCTTGAATCAACGCTACTCTTTCCCGGAATTTCTTAAGCTTGGGGATGGCCCTCTTCAACATTGGTTCGCAGAAATCCAAAGCCACTACTTTTGACTTTAAGTCGGTCTGGAGCAGGGCAAAAGTAGAATCGCCAGTGCCTGCCGCCAAATCCAAGACTAAGCCTGAATTGGGAACCCAAAGGGCCAACTCCTTCCGCCACTTCTGGTCCAAGGAGAAGCTCATAAGGCGGTTCATTAGGTCGTAATAGGGGGCGATGCGGGAGAACATGGAGTGGACAAAAGAGGCTTTCGGTGTTTTCATCTCACCTTACATTGTGAAAAGGATGCGGCCGCAGGAAGGGCACAAGACCAGCTTATCCCCTGAGCGGGCTTCCTGGGCTATTATAGTGGGTGTGGTTATCCCGCACCCCTGGCATATTAGCCCTTTAAGCTGGACTACGACTCTCGGCCCCTTTCGGCTCCGAAGCTGCTTGTAGATGTTGAGATCCTCAGGAGGAATCGTAGCAAGGAGAGATTCCCGCTCTCGGTTCAGCTTTTCCAACGCTTTTTCCAGCTCTTCTTTCTCCTTGAAGACTAAGGCTTGCTCTTGCTGCCAAGCCTTTTCCTTTTCTATCAGTTCGCCCTCCAGTGCTTTCAGCTCCTCACCCTCCCTCTCCAGCTGTTCCATTAGCTCAAGGAGCCGTTCTTCCATCCGGGAGCGAGTCCCTTCCATAGCCTGGACTTCTTTTTCCAGGCTCATGAGCTCCTTGGGGTTGCGAACATGCCCGCCGTAGAGTTTGTCCTTGGCCTCTTTAAGTTTTTCCTCCAAGCTTTTCAGGCTCAATTCCAGGTCTCGGATGGTTATCCTGTCCTCTTCGTAGCGCATTTTCAAACTTTCCACCCGCATCTGGAGGGCTTTCAAAGCTTCGTTTGATCCCAGGATTTGGTTTAGCTCGGCGATTTGCCTTTCCTTCTCGCCTATTTCGGCTTCAATATTTTGAAGTTGGAAAAGGAGAGCAGCTCTATTCATAAGCTCCTCCCTCTGAACCAAACTAAAAAGGCCCGATGCCCGAAAGCACCAGGCCTTCCAGTTTCCGATTTTTCTGTTTCTGCCACCGGATTTGCCCGCACCATCTTTAACCGTCCATTAAAATTATACCATAACTTGCTAAAAATCGGAACTTCGCCTATGCGCTGGGCGTGTTCCAGAATTGTGGGGCCCGGTGGGCTGAGGTTGCAAAGGGCGCTGGAAGCCCCCTATCCCCCCGGTAGCCGTTCGG
>CAZPWR010000317.1:0-2162 GCA_964590555.1 uncultured Anaerolineae bacterium
CCACAAATCCATCAGTAGGACCATCGTGGGTCAAATCGGGCCCAATAAATGTAGGGAAGTCGGAAGACCAAGTCTCCCCCACGATGTAAGCCGCACCGCTGGAGTCCACGGCGATATCATAGCCCCTGTCCCCATTATTTCCGCCCAGGAAAGTGGCGTAAGTCAGCGCACTCCCGGACGGGTTCAACTTCACCACGAAGGCGTCACTGCTGCCGTTGTGAGCGCGGTAGTAAGCTCCTGGGGTGGGGGGGAAGTCAGAAGAGCTAGTATAGCCTGTGACGTAAGCCGCACCGCTTGAGTCCACGGCGATGCCACGGCCTTCGTCACAGCCACTTCCTCCCAGGAAAGTGGCGTAGGCTAGCTCTCCCCTATAAGTGTTTAACTTCACCACAAAGACATCTTCATTGCCGTTGTAGGTGGGGTCGTAGGCCCCCGGCACGGCAGGGAAGTCGAAAGATTCGGTCCATCCCGTTACGTAGGCATTGCCCAACGAGTCTACGGCGATGTCCCAGCCCCAGTCCCTTTTACTTCCTCCTAAGAAGGTGGCGTAGAGAAGTCCACTAGATTGCAGATTTGGGTTCAAAGAGGCAAAAGGCGCGGCCACCTCAAAGGCTTGCTCGGCAACGGCCTGCACGACAACGGATGGTCTGCTCCACCCTTCACTCCCTTCAACCCTCAGAAGGGGCAGGGTGAACTCCCCCACAGCAGTGGTCAGGCGCAGGCCCTCCCCACCGGGAAGCAGCGCCACTGCATCGGCTCCTTCCACCCGCAAGCGCACGGTGCTCAGGTCAGCTCCGGGCTTAGCCACCAGGCGTTGGACCAGCTGGCCTCCCTCACCGGTGATTTCTAAGTCAATGCCGGAGTAGAGGTCTTTGTAACGCGCTCCACTCCAGACCGGCACATTGGATAGCCACTTCGCCGGATCGTTGCCGATGAAATAAGAGACCACCATATCCAGCCGGTCAAAGGGCTCAATGTAGGGGTGGGGGTTAGAGCCAAGGAAAGAAAGCTTTATGTTTACCGCCTTGCGGGGCTGCTCCTCAGCCCAAGCCTCCTTACCAAACTTGTGGGAGTCTAACGGCTCCTTTGGCTTGGAAGGCTTTTCAAGTACTGTTACCCATATCCCATCCTCCGCCAGCCAGATTGTCTTGTCACTGCCCCATACTTGGAAGAGGGCTCTTTCATCAAACTGGCCAACGTTTTGGATGAACATCACAGGGCTGGAGCGCAAGGCTTCGGTTACCTTAGCCTGCAACACCGTTGTGGATTGGGGAGCAATCGCAAGAGTTGCCCTTGCCGGAGCTGGCCCATTCACCATCCCTCCGTGCACAGGGGGAGTAAGGAAGGTCAGGGCCAGGATAGCAAGGATTGTAATGATACGGAAAATTTTAGCTTTCATTGGTTAACCCTCCTCTCAAAATCTACTTATTTCCGCCCTCCCGGCTGGCCCTCGGAAGGCCAAGCACATGGGCTGAGATGATAGCTTCTTTGGCCGGGCGAGCCCGGAAGTTTGGGTTTAAATTGGCTTAAGGGGAGGAGAGTATTGGGTGCCGCAAGTTCAGAGGCGTTTTACGTAGATCAAGAGGTCATCGCCAGGAGAATAAAAAGCGGGGATTTTAGCCTGGAGGCGGTAGCCACAAGCCTCGTAGAATTTCCTCGCCGGAGCATAGGAAGCAGTCCCTGAAGTCTCAACTGAGATGAGCCTCCCCCCATCGCTTTTACTTCCCCCCCTCCATCTTTTCCACAAGGAGCTTTCCTATCCCATGCCGGCGGGCTTCAGTAGATACCGCTATCCAGTAAAAGCCAAAGCTTATAAAACCAACGGTTTTTTAAAAATTCATACCCGCTTGCTTTGCCCCTCGCCAAGCGTCCTTTCCAGAGCTCTCCGATTCAACAGCCTTAAAAACTCCAGCTTCTTTCACGATTTCAAGGGGCTGCGGGCTGTCTTTTTCTAAATTATACACCATCCACAGCCATGCGCAAGATGCGCACCACCATTTCGGTGTAAGTGTAGCCGGCAGCTTTGGCTGCCCTGTAAAATCCAGCATCGGGGGATAGGTCTGGGTTGCAGTTTACTTCTAATACGTAAGGGTTCCCTTCAGGGTCAACCCTCATGTCAACCCTCGCATACCCCCGGCAACCAATAGCATGCCAGGCTTTCT
>CAZPWR010000318.1:0-1504 GCA_964590555.1 uncultured Anaerolineae bacterium
CTTAGGATGTTAGTAACCAGGGCTGGCGAGTTCACCGCCGGGGATCTGGAATGTCCTCCCTACGTGGAAATCGTCAACCCCGAACAATACCTCTTGACCGCTGATTCCGATGAGGTTGACTTGGAGATTGAGATGACAGTCCAGAGAGGCAAAGGTTACTCCCCAGCGGAGGAGCGCAAGAGGCTTCCAGTGGGGGAAATAGCTGTTGACGCTATATTCAACCCCGTAAAGAAGGTGAGCTTTGAGGTCCAGAGTGCCCAAGCAGGGCACTTGAGCAAGCTGGAGCGCCTAATCATGGAGATATGGACCGATGGCACGATAAGCCCTGAAAAGGCCTTGAAGACTGCCGCCGGAATCCTGGTTCAGCACTTTGCCTTTCTATCCGAGGCCGAAGCTATCCCTAAAGCAAAAGAGGAGGAAAAGGTAAAGGCAGAAGAAGTTGAGGCCCTACAGCTTTACAATATAGGAATTGACGAGCTTGGCCTCAGCACCCGGGTGTACAATGCCCTCCGTCGGGCGGGAATTTTCACCCTTGGAGAAATAATGGAGAGAATCCCTCAAGGGAGCAAGGGCTTTGAAGATATCAGGAACTTCGGTCCTAAGGCCTATGAAGAACTGGTGAAAACCCTGGAAGAAAGGGGTTTCCTGAAAGAAATTCCACTGGTGGGAAGCAAAGATGAGGCACAGAGTAGCTAAGAAGAAGCTGGGAAGAAGCGTTGGTCACCGGAGGGCTTTGTATAGGAGCTTGCTCACGGCCCTCTTCCGGCACAAAAGGATAGAAACAACCCTGGCCAAGGCCAAGGCGGTGCAACCTCTGGCCGAAAAGCTAATTACTATAGCTCGCCGTGGCGACCTCCATTCCCGTCGCTTGATAGCTGCTTACCTCTGGGACAAGAAAGTGGCGAGGGAGCTTTTCCATGAGATAGCCCCAAAGTATAAGGACCGTCCTGGGGGCTATACCCGAATCTTAAAGCTTGGCTTCCGCCAGGGTGATGGGGCCGAAATGGCCATCCTGGAGCTTGTGGAATGAGATGGCCCTTTACGTTAAGGCTATCTTGGAATACGATGGCACAAGGTACTTGGGGTTTCAAATTCAGCCTCATGGGCCAACCATCCAAGGGGAGGTAGAGCTGGCACTTTACAAGCTGACAGGCCAGAGGGTGAGGATAAAGGCTGCCGGCCGGACCGATGCGGGGGTCCATTCGGAAGGCCAAGTGATAGCTTTTCGGGTGGAGTGGAGGCATCCATTGGAGGATTTGCACCGAGCGCTCAATGCTCTTTTACCCAAAGACATTGCGGTTAAAGAGCTGAGCCTGGCTCCGGATGGCTTTCACCCCCGCTTCAGTGCCATTAGCCGGGAATACCGGTATACCATCTTGAACACGCCTTGGCCTTCGCCTTTGCGGGGGCGGTTTGCCTACCATTTCCCAGGGGCATTGGACCTTGAAGCGATGAAGAAGGCTACATCTTACTTGATAGGGGAGCACGACTTTGCTTCCTTCGG
>CAZPWR010000319.1:0-6644 GCA_964590555.1 uncultured Anaerolineae bacterium
TCTCCTGGCCATTTTATCGGGCTTTTGAGGCCATGCTCGGCTGGTACGACCAGCGGTTCGTTTACCTCCTCCTTTTTATCTTGACCCTGGCTATGGCTCCAGCTTTGGCCTTAAGGCCTGAGGAAAAGCTTATGTTAGTGACGGTTCTGGGCCTTAACCCCATTATGGGAAGCGATGTTATCTTCGGCCAGAACGATTCCTTCGTCCTTTTCTGGGTGGTGCTGAGCTTGTGGTTTTTAAAGCGAGGGAACTGGGGGAGATGGGCCTCAGCTGCAGCCTTAGCTTTGGCTTGCGCTTCTAAGCCCACCGCTTGGTTTTTTGCCCCCTTCTACTTCCTTTACCTTTGGAGAAAGGAGGAGGGGTCGCGGCATGTTTTCGGCCTAATCGGAGTTTTTGCCCTGGTCTTTGCGGCTGTCGTTGCTCCGTTTTTCTTCTGGAACCCCGACGCTATGGTGGACGATGTCTGGCGGTGGGCAGCTGGGACGGCAAAGATTTCATACCAAATCCGGGGCTGGGGGGTGGCTAATTTTATCTTGGCCTTAGGCCTTGTGGAATCACGCCTCAGCTACTTCCCATTCTGGCTCTTTGAGTTGGCTTTTGCCCTTCCGGTAGCCGTTGCCCTTGGAGTGCGGCTGTACCGCTACCCCTCAATCAAAAATGCCCTCTGGGCTTACGGCCTTACCCTCTTCGTCTTCCTCTACTTCTCCCGCTTCCTGAACGAAAATTACCTCGGCTTCATCCTCGCCATTTTGGCCTTAGGCTATTTCACAAAGACCACAGCCAAAGAATCTTCGTAGACCTTTCGCCATCCCCCTCTAAGCTCAAGGCAGCGGACGATGGGCAATTCCTTTTCCACTATCACAATCTCTACTTTGTGCTTTTCTAGGACTTCTTCCCAGCCTTTATCTGCTCTGACCACTTGCAGGTATTCCTCAAGCACTTCGTCACCGTAAAGGTCGGTCCTACCGTCAACGAAAACGCGGCAGTTCGGGTACAGGTGCCAAATCAAGTATCCACCCCAGTTGTAGCTGTTGAACAGGTTGCCGCTTAGGCCTTCTTTCAGTATAAAATCCACCGCTTTCGCT
Source organism: uncultured Anaerolineae bacterium (assembly GCA_964590555.1). GTDB lineage: Bacteria > Chloroflexota > Anaerolineae > SpSt-600 > SpSt-600 > SpSt-600. Next base: position 1,086 of record CAZPWR010000319.1, read on the forward strand.
GGCAGGCTCGCCTCTTCACAGGCTCGGATGGTTCGTCCACCGAGCACGTAGTATCCTCTCAGGGCTACGACTATGAGGGCCAAGCCCAAGATTATCGTGTTTATCGGTCTTCTTTGGCCCAAAGGCCGGAGAGCACCGAAGCGCCGCAGTGCTAATTCACCATGCTGGAAAAGGATTGGAGCTGCAACCAGAGAATAAAAAGCCACGTTTCGGACGGCCACAAGATAGAAGTAGAAGAAAGCCGAAAGGGGCAGCAATTCCGACCACTTGGCTGGTATCCCCGAGAAGGCCAGGACCCAGATGATGGCGATTGTTAGCCAGATGGCGGGGTGGTTGATTAAGAGGTGGAAATCGGGAGAAGCCCACTCCTGGATGTAAGCTTGCAAGGTTTTTATCCTTAGGGTTTTGAATGGGTAGAGGAGGAGCTCAGGACCCCAGGGGTTGAAGCACACTCCGAGAACCGATAGGAGTAAAATTAGGGTCAAAGCCTTGGCCCGCCAAGAGGACTCAGGGTCGCGATAGACGATAGAATCAATCAGGCTGCCTATTAAGGAGAGGAAGAGGAGCAAGAGGCCAGAAGAGTACCCAGCGTGGAGGTTGGCCCATAGGACGAAAACAATCGGGATGAGGAAGAAATCAGCTTTACCCTTAATGCTTTCCAATCGCCTCAGGACGAAAGCGAAAGCTAAGAAGGAAAAGAGCTGGGGGCGCGGGGTCCAGACCCCGGAAGAAGCCAAGGCTACCAGAAGCAGGGAAAAGCCTTTTATGTAAGGGTTGCCTCGCCTTGGGTAGATTGCTAAGAACGTAAGGGTTACAAGGCAGGCGGTTGCCAAGGCTATAGCTTGAAGACCTCCAAGCCTGTAGAGAGCGTAGAGGAAATGCTGGGCCAGCCAGCTGTGGTTGAGCCATGAACTTCCTTCTACTGTGTGGGAAAAAATGTCAATCCTTAGGGGCCTTAAAGTAGGGGAGAAGCGGCCGGCTGCCAAGTGCCACCACATATCCGTGTCCAAAGGAGCCTGCAGCGCCATAGCAAATATTGAAAGAAAGAGGAGAAGCTCAAATAACCTTGAGGTTTCCAACGGCATAGCCTTTGCGCATTTCATAGCTGCTACCCCACATGAATGGCCAAGTCACTTCTGCATTTGGTTTGGTAAGGCTTACCGTAGGAGGTGGCAATGGTTTCCCTTCACGAATTACCTATACTTTAGCGGATGTGGGCTTCTGTAGCGCGGACCTGGCTTCCCATCATGTATCTTTTTGAGCAATTATATCCCCCTTTATTGCTGGAGGCAAAGTCGCCGTCCCAAGCCACCCATAGGCACGGCGAATAAGGGTGAATTTAGGCCAAGCCCGCCTGCCTACGATTTGGTAGTCCAGCCAAAATGAGTAAAATTTTGCCTATAAACTTGCGGGGGGAACGGCTATGTTTCCGAGGAGCAGCGGCATACTTCTCCATATCTCTTCTCTCCCAAGCGCCTTCGGCATAGGCGACCTCGGCCCTGAGGCCTATAAGTTCGTAGATTTTCTGGCCGAGGCTGGTCAGACCTTCTGGCAGATACTGCCGTTAAACCCGCCAGGGGTTGGCAACTCACCCTATGTCTCTTCTTCGGCGATGGCGGGGGCTGAGCTGCTCATAAGCCCAGAAATGTTAGCTGAAGTAGGGCTACTTTCCCCACAGGATTGGCAAAATCTCCCCGCTTTCCCCCAGGACCGGGTAGATTATCCAGCGGTTAGGGCCTTCAAAGGGTTCCTCCTGCGCAAAGCCTTTGAAAAATTCAAGGCCTCCGGGCGTTTCCGAGCCGAATTTGAGGCTTTCTGTTGCCAGCAGGCTCACTGGCTTGATGATTACGCCCTCTTCATGGCCTTAAAGGAGGCCCACCGAGGTGCGGCGTGGAACGAATGGGCGCCAGAGCTGGCCCTGCGGCATCCTGAAGCTTTGGAAGATGCTCGCCAAAAATTGGCCGAAGAAATCCTCTTCCACAAATTCTCCCAGTTCATCTTTGACTGGCAGTGGAAAGCTCTGAGAGGATATGCTGCCGAAAAAGGCATACGCATCATCGGCGATATCCCTATCTACGTAGCCTACGATTCGGCTGACGTGTGGGCTCATCCCGAATTCTTCCAGCTGGACGAAAAAGGCCTCCCCACCGTAGTGGCTGGCGTCCCACCCGATTACTTTAGCTCCACAGGGCAACTCTGGGGAAACCCTATCTACCGTTGGGAAGTGCTGGCCGAAAGCGGCTACGATTGGTGGATAAAGCGCTTCTCCCGCGTTCTGGAATGCGTGGATGTAGTCCGGGTTGACCACTTCCGAGGTTTTGAAGCCTATTGGGAAGTGCCGGCAGGGGAGGAAACGGCAATCAGAGGGCGTTGGGTTAAGGGGCCAGGAGCTGAGCTTTTTAATGCCCTGAAATCAGCACTGGGCGAAATCCCGATAATCGCCGAGGACCTCGGCTTCATCACGCCGGAAGTAGAAGCTCTGCGGGAGCAATTAGGCTTTCCGGGGATGAAGGTCCTCCAGTTTGCCTTTGGCTCCGGGCCCGATAACCCTCACCTTCCCCACAATTACCCTCGCAACTGTGTAGTCTACCCCGGAACTCATGATAACGATACAGCCATAGGCTGGTTCAACTCGGCTCCTGAAGGGGTGAGGGAGCATTTCTGCAAATACACCGGAACTGACGGCCGTGAGGTCAACTGGGTTATGGCTCGCTTGGCGCTGGCCTCGGTGGCGGACTTGGCGGTAATCCCGCTTCAGGACGTATTGGGCCTGGGAAGCGAAGCTCGGATGAATTACCCTGGTCGTCCGGAGGGGAACTGGCAGTGGCGCTTCTTGCCTGGCTCGTTAACCCCGGAAATGAAATCCCGCCTCGCCGAACTCACCAGCCTTTACGGGAGATGGCGTGAGGAGTGAATTTGGAGAAAGCGGGGGATTTTGATAAAATGAAAAGGGCCACTTTAAGCCCCCAAGAACCGCAGGAGGGAGCAGAGGGATGAGGAAGTTCATCTTCTGCACAGGAGGAGTTGTTTCTTCTGTGGGGAAGGGGGTAACTGCCGCCTCCATCGGCCGAATCCTGAAAAGCTGTGGCCTGGCTGTAACCCTTCAAAAACTTGACCCCTACATAAACGTGGACCCAGGAACTATGTCCCCTTACCAGCACGGCGAAATCTTTGTCACCGAAGATGGGGCTGAAACCGACTTGGATTTGGGGCACTACGAGCGCTTCATAGACGAAAACCTCTCCCGTTCCTCCAATGTTACCGCAGGCCAGATTTACGCTGAAGTCATTGCCAAAGAAAGGCGTGGCGATTACCTGGGAGGAACCATCCAGGTAATACCTCACATAACCGATGAAATAAAGCGGCGCATAGTCCAGGCCGCTGATGAACACAAAGCCGAGGTTACCATAGTGGAAGTTGGGGGGACGGTCGGAGACATAGAAGGGCAGCCTTTCTTGGAAGCAATAAGGCAAATGCGCAAAGATTTCGGCCGAGAAAACACCCTCTACATCCACATCACCCTTTTACCTTACCTAAGCTCCACTGGCGAACTGAAAACCAAGCCCACCCAGCACAGCGTTAAAGAACTGCGCTCCATGGGCATCCAACCTGACGTCATAGTTTGCCGCTCCGATTACCCCATGGATGAATCCCTCAAAGACAAGATAGCCCTTTTCTGCGACGTAGAGAAGAGAGCAGTTATACCCCTTATAACCGTGGAGACCATCTACGAGGTGCCTCTCATCTTGGAGAAGGCAGGCCTTGGGGATTTTATCTTGGAGAAGCTCCAGATCAGCGGCAGGAAGCCAGATTTGGAAGAGTGGGCGGAAATGGTGGAGGAGATTAAGAGGCCCAAAGAGAAGATAAGGGTGGGGATAGTGGGGAAATACATCCAGCTTGTGGATGCTTACATAAGCGTTAAAGAAGCACTGCGCCACGCTGCCGTCCATGAAGGGTGCGATGTAGAGATTGAATGGATAAACTCCGAAGAGCTGGAAAGGGGGAACGCACTGGACCGGCTGAGTAAAGTGGACGGGATAATAGTTCCTGGGGGATTTGGGTACCGGGGGATTGAAGGGAAAATAATCGCTACCCGCTTTGCTCGCGAGAGGAAAGTTCCGTTCTTAGGCCTTTGCCTTGGGATGCAAGTGTTGGTCATAGAATTTGCCCGCCACGTTCTGGGGAACGAAGAGGCCAACAGCACCGAATTTAACCCCAATACCCCTTACCCCGTGATTGATCTTCTGCCTGGGCAGCGAGGGATAGATAAGCTGGGTGGGACAATGAGGCTTGGGGCTTATCCCTGCAAACTCATCCCGGGCACGAAAGCTGCTCAAGCCTATGGCACCGATCTGGTCTATGAGCGCCACCGCCACCGTTACGAGTTCAACAATGCCTTCCGTGAGCTTCTTACTTCCCACGGCCTCATAATCTCTGGGACATCCCCCGATGGCGAGCTGGTAGAAATCGCGGAGCTGGCCGATCACCCTTGGATGGTAGCAAGCCAGTTCCACCCTGAATTCAAATCAAGGCCGAACCGACCTCACCCCCTCTTCCGAGGCTTCGTGCGGGCGGTCAAGGAGTACCGCTCAGTTTCTCGGGGGTAATGTCTATGCCGAGGCAGTTGGCAGTTCCAGCCTTGGGCCTACTGTATGTAGCTTGCGTGGTCACAAGCAACGTTGGCTTCAAGCTTTCGGCGGAAAGCCAGAACTGGCGTGGCTTTCTGGCTTGGCAAGTGGTGGGGAACCTGGCCGGCTTCTTGGGAGTTATCTCCTTTACTTTGCTCCTCAAGTTCATCCCCTTGTACCTTGCGTACGGTATCTTCATGGGCCTCGGTTTCTTGGCCGTTCAAGTGGTGGCCGCCAGGCTCATCTTTAAGGAGCAAATCCGTTCAGTGCAGTGGATGGGGGTAACTTTGATACTCTTGGGAATATTCCTGATTGCGTTGGGGCGGAAAGAGTGAAGGGAACTATCGGCTTAGGTGCAGCTCTCTTGGCTTTGGCTATTTACCTCGCAACCCTTTCCCCAGGCGTTGTGGAAGGTGACCCTGGGGAATTTCAGTTTGTTCCCTACATCTTGGGGATACCACACCCTCCGGGCTACCCGCTTTACTGCCTTTTGGGCTGGGCTTGGAGCCACCTGTTCCCTTGGGGAGACGTAGCTTTCAGGATGAACCTCTTTTCCGCCATATGGGGAGCAGCGGCAGTCGGACTTTTAGCCTTGCTCGGCTTAGAGGCTATCGGAACAAAGTGGTGGCCGCCCCTTGTCGGAGCCTTGGCTTTCGCCTTCTCCCGCACCTTCTGGAGCCAGTGCACTGTCGCCGAAGTCTACACCTTAAACGCTTTCCTCGTCGCCGCTTTCCTCTGGGCTGTCGTAAAAGGCCTGGATTTAACCGCCTTGGCTTTCATCGCTGGGCTTGGATTTGCCCATCACCGCAGTTTCCTCTTCTTCCTCCCTGGAGCTGTAGCCTTCTACTTGGTCAAAGGCCGGAGGCCGTGGGGTTCGCTTTGGGCAGCGTTAGCCCTTTTCTTAGCCCCACTTCTCCTCTACCTCATCATC
>CAZPWR010000320.1:0-2767 GCA_964590555.1 uncultured Anaerolineae bacterium
GAAGATTACCAACTCCTATTCACCGTCCCGCCGGAAAAGGCTTCTCAAGTTCGCCAGGCCCTTTATCCTACCCCTGTCTCCGAGATAGGCCTAATCTTGGCTCCTCAAGAGGGCCGCTACCTCCTCTTGCCCGATGGTTCAAAGCGCCCCCTTGAGCCTGAAGGTTGGGACCATTTCGCTTAAGCTTATTATGAGGCCATAAGGGTAGTGTAAAAGGGTTAGAGGTTTGCCGTAAATTAGTGGTGCTTTGCTCCAACAAGGCAAAGGAAACGTGAAACTGCGCACCCACTTGGTTTTGCGTAGGAAAGCACTTTGGGGGGAGGGCTTAAAGTCTTGAACGCCAAGCCTCAGTCTAGTTACCCCTCAAAGCTTTCGTTGGAGCAGAGAGAAGCGCTTGCAGCCATTTTGAGCCAGGAACCGCTGGTTGCTGATTTCCCACCGATTTGTGGACGCTGACGTGAGTAACGCAAATACTGTACCACGCTATTACCCATTGCTCAACAATACCTGTGGTCAAACGGCCATATGGGGCTGTTCCAAAAATACCGTTCTTTTCAAATTTGACCGAAATTCAGGTAGAATATAAGACATGAGAAAGAGCAGGCTTTCACTAACGCATTTGCAAAAGTATGTAAATCATTTTCTTTCAAAAAATGGAGCGCAACCAACACAAGCGTGGAAGACCAAGGATATACCAAGAGGAAATCATCATAACTCTGTGGCTATATCAGAAACTAATGAACCTGTCCTTCAGGGAAACCTTGGAGACCGCAAGAGAGCAAGGATTTCCTATAGAAAGGCGGAAAAATCTTCAAAGCGAGCCAAGTTTGGGGAAGGAAGCCAATGGAAGGAATTCCGACTCTATTTAAGAAGGCTTGGCAAGTTTTGAAGGCATCCCTCCTTTTCCCTATCCTTGGGAAGGTCTTTTTAAGGGACTTTTCCTTCCTTAAGCCAGTGTTGGTAGAGGGGAAGTGGGACAGGGTAAGGGCTAGGGTAGCTCCTTTAAGGGGTGAAAGGAATGACTCCTTTTTTAGGGAGTTTTAGAACAACCCCAACGGCCATATTGAGGAGGTGAAATATGCCAATGGGCAAATGGTGGAAAGCCATCATTTTGCTGAACCTAGTGTTTGGACCTTTGCTCTGCAGCACTGTGGCATGTCATAACCCATCCCCTCCTGCTGCACGAGCAAGGAGCAGCTCTGGGGTCTCGGTTGTATTCGATCAAGAGACTGGCATCCTTAAGCTTATCAACCCTTACATCCTCATTGCCATAGATATACATAAAGGCACGCTCTCTTACGAGGCGCATGGGCTTCGCTTGATTGACAAAGGGCAGGTGAGCGTATCAGTTGAAGGGACAACGTATAGGAGCACTGATTTCTCCTGGCCAACTTGGAACACGACGGAGGTAAAAGACCAACTGGGCACAGGCATTTGTGCAACGATAGAAAGCCAGCCAAGAGATGGCTTGAAGATAACCCTTGCAGTAACCCTCTATGAGGATTCACATTATGCCATCCTTGAGCTCGGTGTCAGCAATGTGGGCCAGAATGCAATAACCGTGCATTCCCTTACGCCCTTGTCTATCGGGCCTGGTGGGTCATTCTTGCGCGGCGTTAGCCCAAGGTCCTCGGCGGTTTTCATCAACGGCTACACCAATGTTGGGTACAGGGGTGTGGTGCCGATATGGCCCTTGCCTAAGCTGAGCGTGCCTGCCACCTTAGAGGATGGCACAGGCAACCTCCAGGTGGGCGATTATTCTGGTTGGTGGGTACACGTGGTCTGGAACGGAAAACGCAGTATAGCTTTCGTGAGCGGTGCCCTGACCGCCGAAAAGTGGAAAACCTTCATCCAACTTAAGCCAGATTTTCTCCGCAACCGCTTCGTACATTGGCAGGTGGACAACCTGGGCAGTGCGGTGCTGTCAGCCGGTGAGAGTTTCCGCTCAGAGAAGATATTCTTGGGATGCTACACTGACCCCTTGTTTGGCCTTGAAGAATATGCTTCCAGCGTGCGGGAAATCAACAACATACGGTTGCGGGAGAAAGTCGCAGGCTGGTGTTCTTGGCCGTATTATTACGGCAAGATCACCGCTTCAGACATACTCCGCAACGCACAATTTATCAAAGAAAAGTTAGGTAGTCGCTATCCTTATATCCTCATTGACAGCGGCTGGTTCACCTACCGAGGGGATTGGGCTGCCAATGAAAAGTTCCCCGGAGGTATGGGAGAAGTAGCGCACAGAATCCACCAGTTGGGGTTGAAGGCAGGCTTGTGGTTTGCGCCCTTCTTAGTGGATAAGGAGTCTACTCTGCTCCAAGAGCACCCTGATTGGTTTGTGCGCCGAGAGGATGGCTCCCTCTATGTGTACAAGCAGGATATGGGTGCCCCCGACCGTTACGTTCTGGATGGCTCGCATCCGGCTGTGCAGGAATGGTTGGCCCAATTATTCGCTAAGGTGGTCAAAGAGTGGGGCTATGAGTATCTGAAACTGGATTTTCTGCACGCTGGCGCAGTAGAGGGGAAACGATACAACCAAAGCATGACCGGGCTGCAGGCTTTGCGGGAAGGCTTGCGGGCGATCCGTAGAGGAGCAGGTGATGAGGCCTATATCCAGCAAGCTATAGGCCCCTTAATGGCACCCATCGGCATCCTGGATGAGAGCCGCATGGGCATGGATACTGAATTTCGCCTTAGCGCCACCCACACCACCAGTGAAATCCCTATGCTGAATTGGCAATACGCCTTGTGGTATATGCGCAACAAC
>CAZPWR010000321.1:0-3347 GCA_964590555.1 uncultured Anaerolineae bacterium
AGGGTCGGGAACCCGGTAGATTAGGCCGAACAAAGTGAAAGCGGCGAAGGCCAGCCACCAGATAATCCCCCTGCGGTTTCCGAGCCTGGCCAGCCCGATAAGCCCTAAAGCTATCCCGATCGGGCCAAACTGAGAGAGCCACAGCTTGAGGTGCCAACTTAAGGGGGTTGGACGTGCCAAAGGGTTCTCCCGCAGGAAAACCCCGTAGCTTGATACCGTTACCCACTGGATGAAACCCTCCAAGGTGTTGCGGTAAGTCCCATCAAGGGAAGAAACCGTCATCCCCCTCAGAGGGATGTAAAGGTAGAAGGCCAGAGGAGCCAAGAGGGCAAGGGCGGAAGGGAGAGCACTTCGCCTTGGGCTGCCCAAAAGGGCCAGGGCAAGGGGCAGAAGCAAGAAGACTGAAGTCCGGTGGTGGGCAAGGCCCAAGCCCACAACAAAAGCGGACCAAGGCAAGAGGGATTTGTCCTCCGTAGCCTTGAGGATGAAATAGAGAGCCAGGGCCGTGAGGAGAGCATGCAAGGTGTAAACTTCGGCGATGGTAGCTTGGGACCAGAAAACAGGTGAGAACGCAAGGTAAAGGGGAGCGAGGAAAGCTGCCCTTGGGGAGTAGAGGCGGGCGAGGAAATACAAAGCTACCAGCGTGCCCGCCCCCGCCACCGCTGAGAGAAGGTTCACCCCCCAAGCTGGGTCTACCCCTGGGAAGCGGGAGAATAGCCAGCCCAGCAAAGTGTAAAGGGGATAGCCAGGAGGATGAGCTATGCGCAAAGTCGGGCAGGCAAGCTGAAATTCCAGGCTATCGTCAAAAATTGAGGCCACTGAGGGGGCCATAGTGTGGAGGTAAAGGGCTAAACCCCCTGCCCCCAGGAGTATCGGGATAAAAAAGTTGGCTTTCCTCATTAAGAGCTACGGGCGAACGCTTTGGCCAGGAACTTCTGGATTTCCCTGTTCTCCCAAACTACCAGAAGGGGAACAGCATTGAAGATAGAGGAATAGGTCCCGCTCATAAGCCCCACTAAGAGCACAGCCGCAAACTGCTTTATCGTCGCCCCACCGAAGAGGAGTATGGCTATGAGGACGAACATGGCATTGAGCTGGGTGACCAAAGAACGGTGCAAAGTCTCCAGAAGGCTTCGTGTGACTATGACTTCAAACGGTTCCCCCCTGCGCTTGGGCGTATTCTCCCTTATCCGGTCAAAAACCACAATCGTATCCTGGACCGAGAAGCCAATCACAGTCAAGAGGGCAGTAACGAACAGCGCATCTACTTCCCAGCCTATAAGCAGGCCAGCTATGGAGAAAAGGCCTGTCGCCACTAAGACATCGTGAATCATAGCGATTATGGCGCAGACGCCGTACCGCAGGGCGTTCGGGACCTTGCGGAAGGCGAAAACGATGAAGCTCACGATGATGAAAGAGGCAGCGATTGTAGCCAAAGTGGCGGCCCTCGTCACCTCTTTCCCCACTGCTGGCCCTACGGAATCGTAACGTAGCTCCTCAAAAGGCCCGAACTCTTTCCTCAGCTCCTCCTGAACCTTAGCCTTAGCTTCCTCATCCAAATGCTTGCATCTGATGATAACGGTCCTTTCATCTTCTGTGGTCTGGACGGTGGTATCGCCGTAGCCCAGGCCCATGAAGATGGAGTAAATCCTTTCCGGCGAGACCTTCCGCTCAAAGCGGAGCTCCATTATGGTCCCGCCAGTGAAGTCAACGGAGAGCCTCCAGGGGGCTTTGAAGCGGGCTAAAGATATACCCATAGCGATTAGGCCTGGGATTATTATGAGGAGGGAGAGGGCGAAGAACCAATACCTCTTCTCAATCAGGTTGTACATCCTTGCCTCCTTTCCTCAGATTCCCAAAAGCCAAGGCCTCTTCTCCAAGAACCGCCCCGCCAGGTCAAAAACGAAGGAAATGAACGTCCTGGTCATAGTAATGGCCGTGAACATGCTTACGCACACCCCGATGAACAGGGTTATAGCGAAGCCTTTGACCATGCTCGCCCCGAAGTTGGAGCCGAACCAGTAAAGGACCATACAGGTAAGGAGGGTTGAGAGGTTGGAATCCCTTATGGAAGTCCATGCCCGGCTGAAGCCAGCTTCAATAGCGACAGGCAAAGGTCTCCCTTGGCGCAGCTCCTCCTTCATCCTCTCAAAGATGAGGATGTTAGCATCAACGGCCATGCCCGTTGAGAGGAGGAAACCGGTTATGCCAGGCAGGCTCAAGGTAACTCCGGGGAACAAGCCAGGAATCCCGAACTTGTAAATGGCGAGGTTGATAAGGCCGTAGGAGATAAGGGCGAGGTCGGCCAAGAAGCCAGGCACGCGGTAATAGGAGAGCATAAAGGTTAAGACCACAACCAGCCCGATTATACCAGCCCTTAAGGTCTTCTGGAGCGCATCCTGGCCCAAAGTCGGCCCTACTGACCTAACTTGGATTACTTTGAATGGGACAGGCAGGGCGCCGTACTGGAGGATAACAGCCAGATATCTTGCCTCTTCAAGGGTGAAGCCCTTCTCGCTGGTTATCCTGCCTCTCCCCTCGGTTATCGGTTCCTTTATCCTTGGGCAAGAAATCACCACCCCGTCAAGCACTATGGCCAAAAATTCATTTACGCGCTCCCTGGTGTATTTGGCAAAGATTTCCGTGCCTTCCGGGGTAAGCTCAAATTCAATCTCCGGCCTTCCAAACTCATCGCTACCAACCCGGGCCGACTTCAAATGCCGGCCAGTCATAATGGTCCTGTAAACCCTAACAGTAGGGGTGATTTCCTGCGTAGGGGTTGGGGTTGCAGTGGGGGCAATCTCAGGAGTGAGGGTTGGAGTCATTTCCAATGCTGCTGTAGGAGCAGCTTCAAGCGTAGGAGTCAAAGTCGGGGTCATTTCCAAAATGGCAGTAGGTGTAGCCTCCGGTGCTGGAGTAACAGCGGGCGTAGCTCCCGAGGTTGGCGTTGGGCTAACCTCAGGGGTTGAAGTTACCTCTGGCGTAGCTTCAAGGGTAGGAGTCGCTTCCGAGGCAGGGGTGACCTCGCTCGTAGCGGTTGGAGTTATTTCGGGCGTAGTGGTCAGTGTCATGGGGAGGGAAGGGGTTACTTCGTAGGTAGTTAGGATTTTGAGGCCCTCAGGGAGCTGGGTAAACCCCGCTTCTACAAATTCCAGGCGCCCCGTGGTCTTCAAAGTAGCGATTGCTTCATCGGGGTTAGCGATGCCTGGAAGCTCAACCAAAATGCGTCTTTCCCCTTGGCGCTGGACTACTGCTTCTACCACCCCCATGCCGTCAACGCGGTTCTGGATGATATTGCGAGCGGCTTCCATAGATTCAGGCCTGAGCTCCTCTCCCGGTGGAACATC
>CAZPWR010000322.1:0-4715 GCA_964590555.1 uncultured Anaerolineae bacterium
CAGGGTAGTGGAGGCTATGAAGCTCCGAGGCTGGGTGTAAGGCAATGTGTTCGCCGGGGGCACCAATGCTCCCGGCGATTTAATTTTACGCAATTGCCGAAAGCCGCTCCCTCAGTTCTTCAGGGGTACGGGCAGGGAAAAGACAGCGGTTACCTTTGCAGACGTACGCAACGGGAAATTCGTCCGTGTAAAAACCATAGGCCTGGATGGTCTGCATATCTCTTTGGGGGTCCAAAGGCGCTACGGTTCGGGTAAAGGGGTCGCCATGCCAGGCCGCAGTCAGCAAGCGTTGAGTCGTCGCTTCTCCCATCGGGCCAACTACGTAGATGCGTGCTCGCTCAGCAATAGCCCAGCGGACGGCTAAGCCGTAGATGGCAGCATTGAAGCCATACTTCTTGTATTCTTGTTCAAAGGCCAGGAGCGTCCGCTCAGCAATCTCCCGTGCCTTTTGGTCCCCGGTGAGCTCGTGAAAAGTGAGGTATAGCTCTGCAGCGAAAGCGTTTTCCTCCAAAGGCTTTTGCCGAATTCGCAAGGCCCCGATCGCTTGCGGCTCCTCAGGCCGGTCGTAGAAGCCGCCGCCTTCCCAATCGGCCAGGGCTGATTCCAAGTAGGTGCGCAATTGGAGGGCCCGCTCCAGAAAGCGGCGCTCCCCAGTCCGCTGGAAAGCAGCCAGAGCCGCTCGGGCATAATGGATTTGATCCCCAAGAAGTTTGGGTGCTCCTTTCTTCTGGTCGTCCACATAGTGGCAGAGAGCACCGGTAGAGGGGTCAAAAGCCAAGGCCCAAACACTGTCCAGGTTGCGGATGGCCATCCCTCGCAATTGAACATCGTCCAGCAAATCGGCGGAGATGAGCAAGGCTAAGGCCATTTGAGCATTCCAATTCGTATAGATTGTGCGGTCTACTGCCGGCGGGGGGCGCATCATCCGCTCTTTGTAGGATAAAGCGTAGTATTCTTCATCGGCTTCTTGGCTTCCCCAGAAGACCCCAAGCTCTGGCTCGTAGAGCGTTCGCTTTACATATTCCAGACCATTTATTGCCGTTTCCTTAAGTTTTTCATCTCCGAGGACCTTCCCAGCGTACAGGTAGACCGGAATAAGCCGGGCTTGGTCTTCCAGCATCTTCTCAAAGTGTGGGATTTTCCAATCCCGTGTGGTGGAGTAGCGGAACCACCCTCCTTCCACCGAATCGTAAAGTCCCCCGTCCGCCATTTCGCGAAGAGTGTGGCGGACCATCTCAGCGAGCCTTGCATCTCGGCGGCCGCCTTGGACGTATTCCACAACCAGGAAGAGGTTAACCTCAGGCTGGGGGAATTTTGGGGCTTTGCCGAACCCACCGTAGAGGGGGTCGTAGGCGCGGGCAATCAAATCTAACAAGTGCAGAGGTATTGACTCCGAAAGGCGTGCTCCAGCTCTGGCCATTGGACGGGCGAGCTCTTCCCGGCGTTTGGTAATCTCCTGGAGCTTGCGTTGGATTTCCTCGCGGTTGCTTCGGTAGTATTGGAGTAGGTGGAGGAGGATTTGGCGCATCTGTGCTGGTGGGATGTATGTAGCGCCAAAGAGGATTTCTCCTTCAGGGGTAAGGAAAGCCGTAGTAGGCCATCCGCCCATGTTGTAGCGAGCGTTTATATCCGGCCGGCGGTCAGTGTTTACCCGGATAGGTATGAAATGGGTGTTGATAATTTCGGCGATTTCAGGGTCTGAATAAGTGCCGGTGTGGACTGGGTCACCGGGGATGCCTCGGTCCATCACGTGGCACCAGTGGCACCAGCTGGCCGAGATGCTGAGAAGGATTAATTTGTCCTGTTCCCGTGCCTCTTGAAAAGCTTCTTCTCCCCACTCACGCCATTGCACTCGCATCGCTCTCATCACCTCGTTGACAAGCTTTTGATTTTGCGGTAGCATTGTAACACACGATGAATTCTTAGTCAATGGCTCAAGTTATGGTGGTTTTCCTGCTGGCTTTAATTTTTGCTTTCCTAAACGGTTTCCACGATAGCGCCAACATCGTGGCACTGGCTATATCCTCTAAGGCTATAAGGCCAGCCAGGGCCTTAGCCCTTGCGGCTTTGGCCGAGTTTGTTGCTCCTTTCGCCTTCGGAGTAGCCGTAGCTACTACCATTGGCCAGGACCTTGTGGAGACAAAATCCATAAAGGTTGAAGCCCTTGCCGTAGCCTTGGTCTCAGCTATTGTGTGGAGTCTAATAACGTGGTACAAAGGTATACCTTCAAGCTCTTCCCACGCTCTGCTGGGAGGACTCATAGGGGCCGCAGTGGCCAGCGGAGGACTTTCAATCCTCAAGCTTTACGGGCTATACAAGGTGGTCCTATCCCTTTTCCTATCCCCTTTTCTGGGCTTCATCGGCGGCTTCTTCCTGATGAAGATTACCCTTTGGCTGGTCAGAGGGGCTTCCCCGCATGTTAACTTGCTTTTCAAGCGGAGCCAAGTAGCAGCAACGGTACTACTTGCTTTGGGCCATGGCTCCAACGATGCCCAGAAATCAATCGGGGTTATGGCTATGGCGTTAGCAGGGATGAAAGGCGGTGAGGATTTCTTCATCCCCGATTGGATTAAGCTTCTCTGCGCTGCCGCCATAGCCGCCGGGGTCGGAGCAGGGGGGTGGAGGATAATGAGGACCATAGGGGGCAAATTCTACAAGATCCGGCCGATTCATGGCTTCTCGGCTCAGATAAGCTCCGGGGGGATAATACTCGGAGCAGTGCTTACCGGCGGGCCTGTGAGCACTTCTCAAGTAGTGAGCTCAGCGGTCGTCGGTGTCGGCAGTGCTGAGAGGCTTTCCAAAGTCCGGTGGAAGGTCTTCAGGGAAATCATGGCTTCATGGCTTATCACTTTTCCCGTAACCGCTCTCATTGCTTGGGGCTTGTCCCTCTTGCTACGCCTCGGAACATAGAAGGCGCTTCCGGCGTCTTAGTTAATGAAAAACACAGCCGGAGGTGCCGGAATGAAGGCGAAGTTCCTTAAAGCCGTAGGGGTAATCTTGCTGGCCACACTCTTTCTCTCCTCGCCGGTCATGGCCGATGGAATCATAATTCCCTACCCCCCTAAGCCTCCCATGCCTCCGATTTCAATCTTAGAGATAAAGTACCACAGGGTCAGCGTGACCATAAAGGACCAAGTGGCCGTGACCAAGGTTGACCAGCTTTTCTACAATCCCAATCCTTTCCCAGTGGAAGGAATTTACATTTTCCCCTTCCCCGAGGAAGCAGCCATCTCGGCCTTTTCCATGTATGTGGACGGTAAGAAGCTTGAGGGCAGGCTCCTCAAGAAGGACGAAGCCCGCCGCATCTACGAAGAAATCGTGAGGAGATCCAAAGACCCCGCGCTCCTGGAGTATGTGGGGCGGAATGCTTTCCAAGCCAGCGTTTTCCCCATCCCACCCAAAGGCGAAAGGCGGATTCAGGTTGAATACACTGAACTGCTCCGGTACGAAGGCGGAATCGTTAAATACATCTACCCCCTGGATACGGAGCGCTTCTCTGCCAGGCCAATAGAGGAAGTGACCATAAACGTTGAAATCACCTCCCAAAAGCCTCTCAAGCTCATCTACTCCCCAAGCCATAAAGTCAGCATTGAACGGAGCGGGGAAAACAAGGCGATTGTGGGGTACGAGGAGAAAAACGTCCTTCCCGATAGAGATTTCGCCCTTTACTTCTCCTTCTCCTCCGAGGAGATAGGCTTCAACCTGCTTAGCTACAAGCCGGCGGATGAGGACGGTTTCTTCATCCTCTTCCTCTCCCCTACCATTCGCCAGGAGGGGGAAAAGATTGCCAAGGATGTGATATTTGTGCTGGATGTTTCCGGCAGCATGGAGGGGGAGAAGCTTCGTCAAGCCAAGGAAGCGCTGAAGTTTGTCCTATCTCGCCTGGGTCCGGAGGACCGCTTCAACATTTTAGCCTTTTCCACTGGAGTATCTCTATTTGCCGATTCCCTCGTTCCAGCTTCGGAGAAGGAAAAGGCCTTGAAGTTTGTGGAAGAGCTCTCGGCCCATGGGAGCACTAACATCTACCAGGCCCTCATGGAGGCTCTTTCCCTGGTGAAAGATCGGCCGACCTACGTCCTTTTCCTGACCGATGGCTTGCCAACCGTAGGGGTCACGGATGTTCGCCGAATAGTGGAGGACGTCGGGAAAAAGGCTCCTAAGAACATCCGCCTCTTCACCTTCGGCGTCGGGGACGATGTCAATACCTTCCTCCTGGACAAGTTGGCTTCTGAACACAGGGGGATAAGCACCTACGTGCGGCCGGGTGAAGATTTAGAGGCCGCCGTCTCTACGTTCTATTCCCGCATAAGTTCCCCAGTGCTTACCGATGTAGCGTTGGATTTTGAAGGCGTCAGGGTGCGGGACCTCTATCCCTATCCCTTGCCCGACCTCTTTGCGGGCACACAGCTTGTAGTAGTTGGGCGATATCAAGAGGGTGGCAAAGCCACTGCAACTCTTAAGGGAAAGAGGGGTGAGAGGGAAGAGGTTTTCTCTTGGGAGGCCGAGTTCCTCAAGAGGGGAGGAGAGGAATTTATCCCCAGGCTCTGGGCCTCAAGGCGCATAGGCTACTTGATGGAGCAGATAAGGCTTCATGGGGAGAACAAGGAAATCGTAGACGAGATTGTAGCCCTCTCCCTGCGCTATGGCATTATAACCCCTTACACCTCTTTCTTGGTGGAGGAAGAAGTACTAACCCAAGAAGAGAGGGAGGAAGC
>CAZPWR010000323.1:0-9142 GCA_964590555.1 uncultured Anaerolineae bacterium
ACGGTTACCTCAGGGCTGAAAAGGGAGTGCACGGGGTGTTGAGGATTTCGCCTTTTGATGCTGCCCATCGCCGCCACACCTCTTTTGCCCTGGTAGAAGTACTGCCGGACATAGAAGAGGATGTGGAAGTGGAGATAAAACCTGAGGACTTGAAGATAGAGGTTTTCCGTGCCTCCGGTCCTGGGGGGCAACACATGCAGAAAAACGCTACGGCCGTTCGGATAATCCACCTGCCTACGGGCATAGTGGTCTCTTGCCAAAGCGAGCGCTCCCAATATCACAACAAAATGGCTGCCCTGCGCATCCTCAAGGCCAAACTCTATCAAAAGAAGATGGAAGAGAAAGCCCAAGAGATTGCTGAACTCAAAGGGGAACGAATAGAAGCTGGCTGGGGGAACCAAATTCGCTCCTACGTACTCCATCCCTACAAGTTGGTCAAAGACCTTCGCACCGGCGTGGAAGTAACCGATCCCTACCGAGTTCTGGAAGGCGAGCTGGACGAATTCATCATGGCCTACCTGCGTCAGAACATCCAGAGGGAAGAGAAGAAAGATGCCCGGAGATAAATACGTAATCGGCCTTACCGGGAACATAGCCACAGGCAAAAGCGTAGTAGCCAGGATGCTGGAGCGCTTGGGCGCCAAAGTCATTGATGCTGACCGGCTTGTCCATTGGCTCCTGGACAACGACAAGGCCCTCCAGCAAGCCGTAGTGCGCGAGTTCGGCGAAGATATCCTGGACAAAGATGGGAGGATAATCCGCAGAAAACTGGCGGCCAAGGTCTTTGGGAAGCCAGAAGCCCTCAAGAAGCTGGAAGCCCTAATCCACCCAAGGGTCATAAAATGGGTCCAATGGCTCATAGAGAACGCTAAGGAAAGGGTAATAGTTGTAGAGGCTATAAAGCTTGTAGAGGCTGGGATGCACAGCCGCTACGATGCTTTGTGGGTTGTGACCTGCCCTGAAGAAGAGCAGCTCCGCCGCCTTGTGGAAATAAGGGGCATGACCCCTCAGGAAGCCATTGCTCGGCTCAAATCCCAGCCCCCTCAGGAAGCCAAACTGGCCTTGGCGGACGTGATAATCTACAACGATGGCCCCCTCTCCCGCACTTGGGAACAGGTCAAGGCTCAGTGGGAAAAGATAATGGCCTCCCTAAAGCCTGAGGAGGAAAAGGCCCCTCGGCCAACTTTGGTGGCGCGAAAGGCTTACCGCAAGGACTTACCTGCCTTTGCCCGCTTCCTTTCAATTTCCGAAGAAGAAGCCCTGGAAAAACTCCTCCAGAAGGGCTACATCATCGCCTTGCAGGACGAAGAAGCTGTGGGCATTCTGGGGTGGAACGCTGAAAACCTGGTGGCCTCAATTGAAGAAGTGATGATCAAAAACCAAGACTTCGCAGCCTTAGGTGCAATGCTTAAAGCCCTTGAAAGCGAAGCCTCCGCCCTCATGTGTGAAGTAGCGATAGTAGCCCTCCCTCCGCAGAGCCCGATGACCAAAGCCTTTGAAAGCTACGGTTACACCCCGGCCGAGCTGGAAAAACTCTACAGACCGTGGCGAGAGGAAGCGCAGAAAATCCTAAGAGAAGGCCAAACCCTTCTCATTAAAAGGATTCGGGAAACCATAATCACGCAGCCCATATGAAGGAGGTGCGGGATGAAGCACTTTCTATCCATAGCAGACTTCTCACCCGAAGAAATTTTCCACATCCTGGAGCTATCGGCAAAACTCAAGGAGGAGTGGAAAAAAGGCGGTAATAAGCCAATCCTGGCCGGCAAAACCTTGGGCATGATTTTCCAGAAACCTTCCCTCCGCACCAGGGTATCCTTTGAGATGGCTATGCGGCACCTCGGCGGCCATGCTATTTACCTCTCCCCCGACGAGGTGCAGCTTGGGAAGAGGGAGAGCGTGGCCGACGTAGCCAGGGTCCTTTCACGCTATGTAGACGCCATAATGGCCAGGGTTTTCTCCCACAAGGACCTGGAAGAACTGGCTCGCTACTCAAGTGTCCCTGTAATAAACGGCCTTTCCGATTACAGCCACCCCTGCCAGGCTGTGGGGGATATTTTCACCATCTGGGAAAAGCGCGGGGCCATAAAAGGCCTCAAGCTGGCCTTCGTTGGAGATGGCAACAACGTCTGCAACTCCCTCCTTTTCATCACCTCCAAGCTCGGGATGGACATGGCCGTAGCTTCCCCGAAGGGATACGAACCACGTCCAGAAGTAGTGCAGAAAGCCCTGGAGTTTGCCGCCCAAAGTGGCAGCCGAATAACCATTACCAACGACCCCGCCGAAGCCGTCCGGGATGCCGACGTGATTTACACCGATGTCTGGACCAGCATGGGGCAAGAAGCCGAGGCTGAAGAAAGGGCTAAAGTCTTCCCACCCTACCAAGTGAACTCGGCCCTTGTAGCCAAAGCCAAGCCCGAAGTCATGGTCATGCACTGCTTGCCCGCTCACCGGGGGCAGGAAATAACCGATGAGGTTGCCGATGGCCCCAATTCCATAATCTTTGACCAAGCTGAAAACCGCTTGCATGCCCAGAAAGGAATACTCGCATACATTTTGGCAGGAATGTAAAAGTTGGCGAGGATGGACTTTAACCACCAAGTTTATGAAGATACATTGAGAAAAGCGCATGCTTACGCTTGGGAAGGCCGATGGAAAGAAGCTTTGGCCTTGTACAGACAAGCTGCTTCCATGAACCCCGACTCCTCTGACCCCTTAATTGGTATTGGTACTGCCTGCTTTGAATTAGGCCTTTGGGAAGAGGCCGCCGAAGCTTACAGGAAAGCCATTCACATGGAGCCTAACTCCCCAGCCTTGTGGGAAAAACTGGGGGAAGCCCTGCTGAAGGCTGGCCAGAAAACAGAGGCCACCCAAGCCTATACAACTGCGGGGAACCTCTACCGCAAGCGTAAGGAATACCGAAAAGCCGCTGAAGTTCTCTTGAAAGCTGCTAAAACCACCCCGCACCTTCCAGAACCTGCTGAAAACTTAGCCGACCTTTACCTGGAATTGGGGCGGAAGGACCTGGCAGTCAAGATTTACCTTGGCCTTGCCTCCTACTTCAACCGAAAGGGTGACAAGGCCCAGGCTGCAACTTACTGCAAACGAGCCCTGGAAATTGACCCCGGAAACCCCCAGGCCTTAGTCCTCAAGGCTTCCTTGGAGCGAGCTATATCCGTAGTACCCGTGAGTCCGCCGGAGGAAAGCTCACCTTGGGAGTTAACCCGCAACAAAGCCCTAAGAACCTTAGCCGACATGCTCTTTGAAGCCCCTTTGCCCGGAGTCAGCAATTACTTAGCCCAGGCCTTGGACTCTCAGAGCAAAGGGGACATTGACCAGGCCATTTACTACTACAAGCAAGCCTTAGCCTCAGGCTTTGACAGCCCAGACATCCACTTTAACCTTGGCTTACTCTACAAGGAAAAACTCCTCTTAGACGAAGCCATCAGCCATTTGCAGAAAGCTTTGGAGCATGAACCATTAGCTTTGGGAGCCCGCTTCGCTTTAGGGGAATGCTACAGGCTCAAAGGTCAGCCGTGGGAGGCCTTGCGCCACTTCTTTGAAGCCCTCAAGCTCGTTGACCTAACGGCCCTGGAACACGCCAATGCCGATGAAGTGGCCAAAATCTACAAGGCCTTGGCTGAAAGTTTCATAGCCCAGGGGAACAAAGAAAAAGCCTTGGGATTCATGAACTCCTTGCTTTCCTTCTTCAGCTCCCGCGGCTGGGAGGACAAGGTCCGAGAGCTCAGAGAATACATAAGGGCAATGGAGGAGGAAGGCGTAGCTCCGAGCTTAGCGGAAATTTTGGAAACGCCTTATCCGGAATCCGTACTCCAGACCTTAGCCTT
The DNA here is from genome assembly GCA_964590555.1 of uncultured Anaerolineae bacterium. GTDB lineage: Bacteria > Chloroflexota > Anaerolineae > SpSt-600 > SpSt-600 > SpSt-600. The sequence continues at coordinate 3,849 of CAZPWR010000323.1, forward strand.
AAGCCAAGAACTCGTTCGGCGAGGGCTTCTAAATAGCGCTTCTGAGGAATGCATGCGAGGGTTAATTTATGCGCCTTTCTGCTTGCCCCTGCACATCCTCTTGGCTGAGATTTTAGTGCGCCAGAACCGGCTGGATGAAGCTATCCAGAAATACCTCATCATAGCCCAGCTCTACGAACTCAGGGGCATACCCCAGAGGGTGCTGGATATCATGCAGCGCCTTATAAGACTCAACCCGATTGACATAAACCTTCGGGCCAAATTCATAAATGCTCTCATCAAATTCGGGAACCTTAAAGAAGCTCTGGAACAATACCTCCAATTGGCTGATATCCTTTACGAAATGGCCGACTTTAAAGGGGCTATTGAGAGTTACCGGCACGCTTTAACCCTTGCCGCCCGACTTCCCGAAAAGGAACACCAAGCCCTAATCCTATCCCGGCTTTTCCAGCTTTACTACCAGACAATGCACTGGAAGGAGGCTGTTAAAGTAGGTGAGAACCTCAAAACCCTTCAGCCTGAGGCATTGGAAGTGCGTCGCAACCTTGTAGTCCTTTACAGTAAGCTGGGGATGACAGAGGAAGAATCCCGTGAACTTGCCGAAATCCTCAGCTTCATCCGGAATAAGGAGGGTCTCCAAGGAGCGGAAATCTTCCTCAGAGACTTAATCCAGGAAAACCCCAAAGACCAGGTCTTGCGCAGAGCTCTGGCAAACCTCTACCTGGAAATGGGGTTAAAAGAAAAGGCGGTTGAAGAATTTGATGCTTTGGGGGAAATCCAACTGGATTTGGGTTTAATTGATGAGGCCAAGAAAACTATAAGGGAGATAATCGCATTGGAACCGCCGCAGGTTGAAGCTTATAGGGAGCTATTAGAGCGCTTAGGGGGATAGATGGAGGTATGGGTTGAAACCCTCAAGAACTTGAGCTGGGCCGATATTTTGGACATCTCGCTGGTTACGGGCTTTTTCCTCATCATCCTACGCTTAATCCGAGGGACACAGGCCGTTCAGCTTCTGAGAGGGGTGTTGGTAATAGCAATAGTGGCTGTGATTGCTTCCACAGTCCTGCCCTTCATGGCAGTGCGCTGGCTCATCCGCAATTCAATCCCCGCACTCCTTATAGCTTTGCCCGTCATCTTCCAGCCCGAAATCCGAAGGGCTTTAGAGCGCTTGGGAAGAGCAGGCCTTTTTTTCAACATGGCCTCCCAAGAAGCTGTGGAGGGGAAAGTCCTCAATGAAATCGTGAAAGCAGCCAACTTCTTAGCTGAACATCGCTACGGGGCTTTAATCGTTTTGGAAGGGACAACTGGGCTACAGCCCTACGCCGAAAGCGGGGTAATCCTTGATGCCGACATCTCCAAAGAATTGCTCCTTACAATCTTCCACCCCGGCACTGCCCTCCACGATGGGGCAGTGATAGTGAGGGGGAAGAAGATATTGGCTGCAGGATGCATACTGCCTCTATCCTCAGCTTCCTCCCCCTACCGCACCTTGGGGACCCGCCACAGGGCGGCCATCGGGATTACGGAGCAAAGCGATGCCCTGGCCATAGTGGTCTCCGAGGAAAGCGGAATTATTTCCTTAGCTTACAACGGCCGGATGATAAGGCACCTTGATGAAAAACGCCTTCTTAAGGTGCTGCAAACCCTTTACCGTAAACCTTCCTTGAAATTTAGCCCAGGGAGAACTAAGCATGCTTGAAGAAAAGATTAAGCGTAGAGAAGCCATCGTGGGCATCATTGGCCTCGGTTACGTGGGTTTGCCTCTGGCCAAGGGATTTGCCGGCAAAGGCTTCAGGGTAATCGGCATAGACTTGGACCAGAAAAAGGTTCAGGCCATAAATCAGGGGAAAAGCTACATAAAGGACATAAGCGAAGAAGAGCTTGCCCCTTTGGTCCGAGAAGGTAAGCTCCAAGCCACTACCGATTACAGCCGGGCTGGGGAATCTGATGCTATCTTCATATGTGTTCCAACCCCGTTTGACCGCTGGCGCACACCTGACCTATCATTCGTGGAGAGCGCTGCCAGGAGCCTTGCCCCTCACTTGCGCCGGGGCCACCTCGTAATCCTCCAAAGCACCACTTACCCTGGCACTACTGAGGAACTTGTCCGCCCAATCCTGGAAGAGTCAGGGCTTAAGGCTGGGGAGGATTTCCACTTAGCTTTCTCCCCAGAGCGCATAAATCCCGGCGATAGACTCCACACGGTTGAGAATACCCCGAAAGTCGTAGGTGGTTTGACCCCTCGTTGCACTGAGCTGGCCGCTCTGCTCCTATCGCAGCTCTGCCCTCAAGTCCACAAAGTCTCCTCCCCTCGCGCTGCCGAAATGACTAAGCTCCTGGAGAACATCTTCCGAAGTGTCAACATAGCCTTAGTGAACGAAATGGCCTTGCTTTGCGAGAGGATGGGCATTGACATTTGGGAGGTAATAGAAGCTGCTTCCACCAAGCCTTTCGGCTTCATGCCTTTCTACCCCGGCCCCGGAGTGGGAGGGCACTGCATACCTGTTGACCCCTTCTACTTGGCATGGAAAGCCCGGGAGTATGACTTCCACACCCGTTTCATAGAACTGGCCGCTGAAGTGAACGAAGCAATGCCTTACCATGTGGTGGAGTTAGTGGATAAAGCTTTGGAAAGCCAAGGGAAAACAATTAAAGGCTCTGAAATCTTAGTCCTTGGAGTAGCTTTCAAAAAGGATGTGGACGATCCGCGCAATTCCCCAGCCGAGCGAGTGATTGAACTCCTCCTGAGGCAAGGGGCTAAAGTCAAATACAATGACCCGTTTATCCCACGCTTTGAGGTTGGTGGCAACGTATTCAATCGGGAGAAAGTGGTTTTAAGCTCATGCTCGCTGGATGAAGATACCATTCGCCAAGCCGACTGCGTCCTTATCCTCGTAGCCCACAGCCCTTACGACTTTAAGCGCATAGTTGAAGAAGCTCAGCTTGTAGTAGATACGGTTAACGCTACTGGGAAGCTTGGCCCAAGCTCTAAGGTCTTTCGCCTCGGAACCCCTATGAGAGGTGAGTTTTGATGGAGAAAAGGAAAAGGTCACCCCTGCTTTCGGCTATTGCTTTGCTGTTCGCTTTCTTGATAACAGCAGTGGTTATAATTTTCCGGAACAGAATCCAGAGCTTTGGAGCTTACGGCTACGGCGGGGTATTGGTCATAAGCTTTATGGGGAATGCCACAGTTCTTTTCCCTGTGCCCAGCCTGGCTGTAGTCTTCGCCATGGGCAGTGTCCTCAATCCGCTTCTGGTCGGCCTTGTAGCAGGAATTGGGGAAGCTTTGGGAGAATTGAGCGGATATCTGGCTGGCCTCGGAGGGAGGGCGATAATTGAGGATTACAAGGCCTATGAGAAGGTTCAGAGGTGGATGAAGAAATTCGGATTCTGGCTTATCTTTGCCCTTTCGGCTATTCCCAACCCTATCTTTGACTTGGCAGGGATAGCCGCCGGCACTTCGGGTTTCCCCTTGTGGCGTTTCCTACTTTCTTGCTGGCTGGGTAAGACTCTGAAGACTATCTTTATAGCTTTTGCCGGCTATTACTCCATCTCGGTCGTGGAGAAGCTGCTTTCCCGGTAGAATAGGCCGAAGGCTGCCCCTGCGACCACTAAGACGTAGAAGCCTATAGGGGCCCAGATTAAGGGCACAAGGCAGCACAGGATTAGGGTATAAAAGGGTAAGTAAGAAAACCAATACCCTATGTAACCAAGGCCAACGGTCAGCACCCAAGCTCCAAAGTAACCCCAGGGATTAGCTTTTATGGTGCGCCACCATTCAGTTACCTCAAAAGCTGCTCCTAAGTGCCCTTTTGCTGCCAGGTTAGCAAGGGCTGCGGGCAGGGGTATTAAGCCCAGTGTTAACAAGATGAGACCTCCGAAAATCCCAATGAAGAAGAAAGCCATTCCCAGTAGAGGAGCAAGGGACAGTTGTTCCGTCTGGGTTTGAGTAAAAATAGAGACAAAGTAGACTATGTATCCTCCGATAAGTAGGACAAGGCTTGGCAATAGGTAAATCAAAGCAGCGACGAAACCTCTTAGCCCGTCGGCGGCGATTTTGCCCAGGTTATCCCAAGCCGGCAACGATGGCTCTTCCCCTTGGATTACCTTCCGCATTATTGTTAGCACGTAACCGAGGACAAAGATGAAGGGTATTATGGGGATTATGTAATTGGCCAAAAGCAATGCGGAGCCCACGATAAAGTTGTTTTGCCACCCTGGCTCTTTGAAGGGGAACTTTAGAAGGGCTTTTATGTTCTCCAGCATTGTTTACCTCCGGTGAGTGCTTTTAGTGTGCGGAAATTATACAGCAGGGGGAAAGGTTTAGCAAAATTCAGCCGATTAAAATCAGGCTCTTTTGGCCTTCGGCCAAAGCTCGGCTTTCGCCGACCTCCCTTGAAATAGCTCCTTTAGGGCCTAAATACAAGCGGCTCCAAGCACTGCATTCCACAAAGAGGCGATCGCAAGCTCTCTTTTGAGGCCCGGCCAAACCGCCCGAATTTCGGCATTTTCCCACCAGCCTGCCTCAGCCCCCGCAAAAGCGTATCCAAAGACCAGCGACGGATACCTCGCCACCAATGGCCTGGACTGGAAGGCCCACAGCACAACCCCCACGTAGAACACTGTATACCCACACACTCCACTGCACCGAAGCCACGGCCGATTGAGGATTTTCCCCCAGCCCAAATCCACTTTTCAATTCCCGATGCTCTACTTCCAACTTCCACCGCTGCCAGGCCCAGGTCAGAAGGAATTGAGCCGACCAGGGCAAGCGCCATCTCCCACCTTCTTTAACTGCCGAAACCAAAAAGAAAGCAGGGGAACGCCTAATCCGCTTTTTCCCAGCGGTTCAGGCCGTCCTGGGTGCCGAACCAGAGGAAGCCCTGGGGGTCCTGAACGACCGCGCGGACGATATCGTGGGAGAGGCCGTTGGCGGTGGTAAGGTGGAAGAAGCGGGGGGTGAGCGGTTGGGTGCAGGCTGGAAGTGGCAGAGCCAGGCTGAAGGCTAAAAGTAAAGTATGGTAAAAGCCCCAAAGGTAAAGCGGGCGTTATTTATGTTATTTCTCCTTTCTCCCCCACCGGTGGCAGTGCTGCTACCAGAAGTGAGGTAGTGGGCAAAGGCAATCCATTACCCACCTGCTAAGGTAAGTAATTCCTCAGGACCAGGGGCAGGTAGACGCCGTAGCGGGCCGCCGCGCCGCCCCAGAAGCCGCCGGCCAGGGTATACTCGCCGCCGGACGCGAGCCCCCCCGGGCGCGCCCCCGCGGCGCCGCCCCACCCGCCGACCCCGC
>CAZPWR010000324.1:0-4046 GCA_964590555.1 uncultured Anaerolineae bacterium
GCCATAACGCCGGTCTTGGGCGGCCTGTGTTCCGCCTCCTAGGCCTGGATCGTTGGGTGGTCTTCTTCCCCGGGGCTATTATTGGCATGCTATTGCCCTCTATCCTGATCTCACACCTGGCTTCTCTGCCCGGAGTGGAGAAACCTACGACTGCGACCATCCCGACTTACGCAGCTGATATTTTCGGCCGCTTCTACGGCCCCTTCCTCTACTACTGGGCTTTGATAGTCGGGTTCTTCATCCTGTACAGCACCCAGATGGGAATCTTTGAATCCCTGGTTAGGAACATGGTGGATGGCGTTTACGGAGTAAGCGCGGGCTTTCGCCGGTTAATTAACGAGGACCCCCGACGGTTTTACTATCCATACATGCTGGGCCTGGCTATTGTCATAGCCATCGCCTTACATGCCACTCTGCCGGCTGGCCTTATCCTTATCTCCGCCAACATGTCCAACCTGGGAGCCCTCATTTTCCCCTTCATTCTCATGTACCTTAATAGCCGTCTCCCCCGCCCGGCTCGGATCACTTGGTGGTCTTACCTCGTTTTGGCCCTGAACTCCTTGTTCTTCGGGTTCTTCTTTATCAACTTTGTCGTGCGGCAAATCACCGGCAACCCGCTGGTCCGGTTCTAACCGACCGGGCTATCAAAGCCTGGGGGGCCACTCTCGTGGGTGGCTGCCCCAGGCTATTTATGATTAGTTAAAACCTGAATACTCAGCCGTTTGGCACAATAAAAAGCTATATTTGGTCGGTTAATTGCTCTAAAAAGGCGTTATTCAATTTTTGCTCTGTCAACAGCGAACAGGTAATTACCAAAAACCATCCTGTACCATGGAGGTAAAACGATAATGCAAGAAGCCGTAATCCGCCAGCTTAAAAGCATCGTTGGGGAAGAGAACGTCCTGACCGATGAGATGGACCTTCTGCTTTACTCCTACGACGCCTCTTTCCCCGAAAGCAAGCCCGATGTTGTGGTCTTCCCCCGCTCTACGGAAGAAGTCTCCCGCATAATGGCCCTGGCTTCGGCGGAGCAAATTCCAGTAGTCCCCAGAGGGGCAGGAACAGGGGTAAGCGGTGGGGCCATAGCCCTTAAGGGCGGCATAGTCCTTTCCCTCACCAAAATGAACCGTATCCTCAAGGTGGACACCGAAAACTTGGTAGTAGAAGTGGAACCAGGGGTAGTCAACGCCCACCTCCAGATGGCCTTAGCCCCCTATGGCCTCTTCTACCCGCCCGACCCCGCCAGCATGAAGGTCTGCACCCTCGGAGGAAACATAGCCGGGAACGCCGGCGGCCCACGCTGCCTCAAGTATGGAGTGACAAAGGATTACGTCCTGGGCCTGGAAGTGGTCTTGCCCGATGGGGCAGTAATCCACACCGGAGGGCAAGTGATAAAGAACACCTCAGGCTACGACCTCACTCGCCTCTTTGTTGGCTCCGAGGGAACTTTGGGGATAGTGACCAAGGCAATCCTCAGGGTCCTTCCTCTTCCCGAAGCCAAGAAGACCATGCTGGCCATCTTTGATTCCCTGGAAGCAGCCTCAAGGGCCGTAAGCGCTACAATAGCGGCAGGCATAATCCCCACAACTTTGGAGCTCATGGATAACCTCTTAATCCGCTGTGCTGAAGACTTCACCCACGTTGGCCTCCCGACCGATGCTGAGGCCTTGCTTCTTATAGAGGTGGACGGGGCAAAGGAAGCCCTTGAACCCCAGGTTCAAGCCATAGACAAAATCTGCCGGAAGGAGGGGGCAAGAGAAGTAAAGCTTGCCACTTCAGCGGCGGAAGTAGATAGGCTTTGGCTTGCCCGCAGGACGATCTTGGGTGCCGTTGCCAGAGTCAAACCTTCCGTCGTTGTCCAAGACGTGACTGTACCCAGGAGCCTTCTTCCGGAAATGGTCTCCCGCATTGTGGAAATCTCCCGCAAGGTAGGGCTGCTGATAGGGGTCCTGGCCCATGCCGGCGATGGTAACCTTCACCCCTTGATTCTGTTTGATAGCCGCATTCCGGAGGAGCTGGAGAAAGTCCACGAGGCGGAGAAGGAAATCTTTGTCGCAGCTCTTGAGCTTGGGGGAACTCTGACGGGGGAGCATGGGATAGGCCTTGCCAAGAGGGATTTCTTCCCCCTTGCGTTCACGCCTAAGGAGATAGAGGTCACAAGGAGCGTAAAGAAGGCTTTTGACCCGATGAACATCCTTAACCCTGGGAAAATATTGCCGGAGTGAGAGGACATGGAACTTAGCGAAGCTCTTTATCGGTGCAACAAGTGTGGGTTCTGCCAAGCTTCCTGCCCCTTTTACCAGCTCACTCGTGAGGAGTGGGCCACGGCCAGGGGTAGGTTGAGGTTAGTGAGGGAGGCTTTAGAGGGGCGGCTTTTGCCATCCGATAGGTATGCCCTTAGGCTTTACCGCTGCTTCATGTGCGGGGCCTGTTCCGCTACCTGCCCCAGCGGTGTGCCCATAGAGGAAGTCCTCCTTAAGACCAGGGAGGAGCTGGCGCTTGAGGGCTTTATCCCCTCGCCTTTGGAGGAGTTGGGCTCAAGGGTAGCATCTACGGGCAACATTTCGGGAGAGGATAAATCCCTGCGCCTTTCCTGGGCCCAGAACTTGGACTTTCCCGTTCGCCGCAACGGCAAACCCGATTTTGTTTACTTTGTGGGTTGTGTATCCTCCCTTTATCCTCAGGCCTATGGCTTGCCCCAGAGCATGGTCTACCTTTTGGAGAAGCGTGGGGTTAACTATTCGGTCCTGGGTGAGGAGGAAATCTGCTGTGGCTATCCTCTTCTCATAAACGGTCAGGTGGAGCTGGCGCGGGAGATGGCCCGGAAGAACGTAGCCAAGGTTAAGGAAACGGGTGCCAAGGTTCTCATCACCACATGTCCTTCCTGCTACCGGATGTGGAAGGAGGTTTACCCTGAGCTTCTTGGTGAGGGTAATCCGCTGGAGGTGGTGCATTCTTCTCAGTGGCTTGCCGAGGCTGGGCTTTCCCTAAAGCCTTTGGAGGAGAAGCTTACCTATCATGACCCATGCGATTTGGGGCGAGGTTGCGGGGTTTACGAGGAGCCGAGGGCTTTTTTGAGGTCAATTCCTGGTTTGAGCCTTGCCGAGATGCCTCTTACCCGAGCTGAGGCTCTCTGTTGTGGTGGTGGGGGGAATGTGGAGAGCCTTGAGCCTACGGCTGGGGAAGAGGTGGCCAAGATGCGGCTTGAGCAGGCTCGCCTTGTGGGGGCAAAGATGGTGGTTACCGCTTGCCCTCAGTGCCGCAGGACCCTTTCAAAAGTAGCCAGAGCGGTTGGTCTCAGGGTCGTGGACATTGTAGAGCTTGGGGCGAAGCTTTTGGCTGATTAAGGGTTGGCCCTGTTTAGCGCTCTTTATGTTAGGTATGGGCTCAGATTGAAGCCTTTCTCCAGTCATTTCAGTTCTGGCTTGGGTTAAGTTGGTTTTGTAGGGGATATTCCCTGCACCCTTTTTCGGAGGGGCAGGCCTTATGTTCCTTTGCTTCCCTTGTGGGAGCAAAGTAGGGTATCTACTCTTTTGGCTGGGGGTTTGCTGAGCCTATAGTTCATACTCGTGGGCGGGCTTATAGGGGTTAGCGATTGGTCACTTTTTACCTCCTTTGCATGGGGCACTGGGGCCAAGGATACGAAGGGGGTCCTACCCTTTCACTCCCGTAGGATAATACTAAAAGCGTGGGGCAATTATGCTCTTTAGCAAGAAAGTCATGGGGAGCCGTTCCCCCGTTTGCTGAGGGTTTGCCAAAGTTTTGGGTCCCACTCGTTGGCAGGTTTACAGGGGTTGGCTGCTTAACCCCCCTCTTATCCCCCCTAATAGGGGAGAACTCCCAAACCCACTGGGAGGGGGCATCTTCACCTCCTCACCCCCTCGCCAGGGCTGATTGGGAGCGCAGCTTATGGAGTTGCCCACTTTTGAAAAACTGGGTAGCCTTGGGGAACAAACTCGCCAGGCTACCTAACTTCTCCCCACAAAATCGGGACGCACCCGGCTGCCCCCTGATCTTGAAACGCTTAACCTCTCCACACACACCTT
>CAZPWR010000325.1:0-7751 GCA_964590555.1 uncultured Anaerolineae bacterium
CGCTGCGAGAGGTCATGCCTGCGGGCAAAGAGAGTTACGGGATAACCAAGGTTACCGAGCGTGCCTTGGCAAAACAGAACAACCTTTAGCCAGGTAATACTTGGCCATAGTTTGGAGAGCAAATGGACATCTTAGAAGGGCTGAACGAAGCACAAAAAGAGGCAGTGGAAGCGATAGAAGGGCCGGTTCTGGTTCTTGCAGGACCAGGAAGCGGGAAAACAAAGGTCCTGGTCCACCGCGCTGCTTACCTCATAAAAGTCTGTGGCCTCTCCCCTTACTCCATCATGGCCGTAACCTTCACTAACAAAGCGGCCAGGGAGATGAAGGAGCGCCTCTATAGGCTCCTTGGGGAGAGGGTTGAGCAATTAACCGTTGGGACCTTCCACGCCATCTGTGCTCGCATCCTGCGCCGAGAAGGTGAGGCCATAGGAATCCCTTCTTCTTTTGTGATTTACGATGAAGAGGACCAGCTCAGCGCAGTCCGCCAAGCCGTTCGGGAATTGAACTTGAACGAGAAGCTGTACCGTCCTCCGGCCCTCCTCCAGGCTATTTCTCGCCTCAAGGCCGAGTTAATTTTCCCCTCCGATTTCAACCCCTCCACTTACTGGGAAGAAGTTATGCGCCGGGTCTACGAGCGCTACCAGGAAATCCTCAAGAACCACAATGCTTTGGACTTTGACGACTTGCTCCTGGCCGTAGTTAGGCTTTGGAGGGAAGCTCCGCAAATTCTGGAAAGATACCGGCGCCGGTTCCTCCAAATCATGGTGGATGAGTTCCAAGACACTAACATGGCCCAGTACGAAATTTTGAGAGAGCTGGCCAGGGTGCACCGCAACCTCTTCGCCGTAGGGGATGAAGACCAATCAATCTATCGCTTCCGCGGGGCCGATTGGCGCAACGTCTTTCGCTTCCGTGAAGATTTTCCCGATGCCAAGATAATCCTCCTGGAGAAGAATTACCGCTCAACTCAGAACATTCTGGACGCGGCCCGGAGCATAATTTCCCACAATCCACACCGCACTCCTAAAATGCTTTACACCGAAAGGGGGCGCGGCCTGCCCCTGATACTCTACGAAGCCTACGACGAAGCCGACGAAGGGGAGTTTGTGGTCCGGGAGATAAAGCGCCTCATCGCCAAAAAGCTCTACAGCCCCGGAGACTTCGCTGTGATGTATCGGACCAATGCTCAGTCCAGGGTTGTGGAAGAGGCCTTCGTCCGGCACAACCTGCCATATAAGCTTGTGGGAGCGATTCGCTTCTACGAAAGGAAGGAGATAAAGGACGTACTGGCCTACCTGCGCCTCATCCTCAACCCTATGGATGACATAAGCCTGCAGAGGATAATAAACGTCCCGCCGAGGGGGATTGGCCCCCAAACGCTTAAGACCCTCCAGAACATCGCTTTCTCCAGAGCTTCCTCCCTTTACCAGGTCCTCAAACTCGTCCGGGACGACCCAAAGCATCTGGGCTTTTCCCGTCAGGTTTCCAATTCCCTCCTTGCTTTTTTGGAGCTCTTGGAGGACTTGTCCAAGGCTGCCGATGAGAAAGACATCCTCAGCCTATTGGATTATGTCCTGGAAAGGACCGGGTACAGGGATTACCTTCAGGATGGGACTCCGGAGGGGCAGGAGCGGTGGGAGAACGTTCAAGAACTGCGAAAGGCAGCGGAGGAGTATGCTACCTTCCCTCCACGCGAGGGGTTAGCTGCTTTCCTTGAGGGGGTAACGCTTGTTTCGGATGTGGATAACTTGGAGGAAAGGACAGAAGTTCCAGTCCTGCTAACCCTCCACATGGCCAAAGGGCTTGAATTTCCAGTTGTGTTCATAATTGGGATGGAAGAGGGGCTATTCCCCCACATCCGCTCCTATGGAGATTTGGAAGAAATGATGGAGGAGCGAAGGCTGTGCTATGTGGGTATAACAAGGGCCAAGGATAGGGTTTACTTGGTCTACACCTTCCGCCGCTCCCCTTACCGGAGTTCCTCCCCTTCGGAGCCTTCCCGCTTCATAAAGGAAATCCCTTCCCACCTCCTGCGTTACTACAGCGATGATTTGGAGCGGGAGGAGAAGAAGGAAGCCCCACCTCCGCTTGTTTCCCCCACCTTCCGGCTGGGCGACAAAGTTCGCCACCCAGTCTTTGGGGAAGGGGTTGTAGTGGAGAGCGCAATTAAAAACGGAGAGGAAGAGGTAACTGTGGCTTTCCCAGGCAAAGGCATAAAGCGCCTCCTGGTAAGGCTGTCCAAACTTGAACTTATCGGCTAAATCTTCCCCACGGTTAAAACGTAAATCACCGCCTCCTCTTTACCATCCACCCCAATCAAGCGGTTTATGTGGTCATCCAAGAAAGCGCCGATGGCGCATGCCCCCATGCCCATAGCTGTAGCTGCAAGGTAAACGTTTTGCCCTATGTGGCCTCCTTCCAGAAGAACGTACCGGTAAGCCCTCTCCCGGTATTTCCACCGAGTCCTTTGGAAGATAGCGGTAAGGATGAGGGTCAGAGCCGCCGTTTTGGGCATCTCTTGTCCTGCGCAATACTGAACCATTTCTGCCCCAAATTCCCCCTCCTTGAGGAGCTCAAGGGCATGGAGGCGCACATTGTAATGGTAAACTCCTGGCTTTAGCCCTTCCACACGGTTCACCACAGGGTAAATCTCAATTGGGTAAAGTGCCCCGGCTGATGGTGCAGTCCTGAAGCCTATGCCGTATTGCCAAAGGGTTATCCCATCAGCCAAGTGGAGGAGAAGGGAAAGCTCTTCCAGAGATAACGGGGCTTGGGAATAATCCCTGATGGAACGCCTGCGCTGCAGCGCTTCTTCCAAGCTCATTTTCCCCAGCGGTTTAGGTTCCGGCAGTTTAATGGTAGGAGCGCTGGGGTATTCCTTGAAGGCTGGGGGTGGCCCTCCCCATTGGACAAGGTAGCCTATTGAGCTTGTGAAGCCGGGCTTACTCCATTGATGGTAAAATTCACCAGCGTCGGTGTAAGGGCCGAGCTCACCCAGCTCAAAGGCTTTTCGGGGCCAGAACCGGCCGAGGAAAAATCCCCCAATCGCCGTAGCCAAAGCGGCAAAGAAAGCTCGGCGAGAAGGCTTCTCCGAAGGGGCAATCGGCTGGGGCTTTCGGGAACTGATTAATGGCCTTCGGAAGTAGGAGAAGAGGGCTTTCCGGTTGAGCCAGACATGCACGGCAGCGATGATGCTTACGATCAGGCCCCCATTCCGATGATAAACTGAGCGGTTCAAGTCCAAAGTATCGGCCCAGAGGCCAGTGATGAAGAGGTAAAGTCCACCCAAAATTAGGGAGAAGCTAACAGCTGCTCTCAGGATTTTCATGATTTTCCCACCTCGTGACTTACCATAGGCGGAACGAGCGAAGCGCGTCAATTAGAAGTGCTTGTTAGGTGCAGCTCCCCGCCAAAAATCTGCCCCTTGACACGATGCATGCGGATTATTCCTGGCATAATGACCGTAAAGGAACGCGGGGATTCCGCCAAGGTGCTCCTTAACCGCCAAGGCCGCTATCTCCGATTTACGAGTGGGTGCCAAGCCTGCCAGGCAGCTCAATATTAAGATGTGAAGGCGCAAACGAAACATCATCTTACCGAAATCTTTATCCGCAGTCAACAACAGTGCTGCTTCCTGATTTGCTAATTTCAAGACTTCATCATCAGGCATCCCCGGCCCCAGCTCGGCAATGCATAAAACCCGAATTCCCTCTTGCCGCAAACGTTCAACAATGGAGCGGTCAACACTTTCGTAAGCTACAAAATTCATGTAGACTCCTTGGCTAAGGGGTAAACTACATCGGCGCGCAGAGCCTCTTTGGCAAATGCTAATGCAGCTAAAATGGCTTCGCGGGTCAGCTTTGGGTGAACCTCAAGTATCTGCTCTATAGTTTCACCCGCTGCCAGTTTTTCCGGGATGAGTTCAACAGTAATGCGTGTCCCAGCAATGACGGGCTTTCCCATCATCACTTTTGGATCTGATACAATCCATTGCTTTTGCATATACTACCATCCACGATAAGAACTTGCTTGGCGTTGACTTGAACTCATATCAATTCACGTAGCACGGCCAACGTTTCGTCCCAACGGAAGCTTCGCTCTTCTCCTCTCTTAATCTGCCTCAGAATTAACTGCTCCACCAGACGCGGGTAATGAGGCTGAAAGACTACAAAGCCATTCGGCAGCCTCCGCTGCAATGTTTCAGCCAGGAACAAACGTAAAGTATGCCAAGCCTTGGTTTCCGATGTCTTTGCTCGTTCCATATTCATTCGGATTTCCTCAGGCAATGCAACTGTATATGGCACCTCTATCATCCAGTGTGCGTGTTTGTAGCGTCGGGCAAACCGCCTACCCTCACGGGCCTCCGGCCTATAGGTCTCTTTTTTAATCTGCAAGGCTACCTTTACCTGCCCACAATGTACAATGCCATCAATGCCTTTTATGTCTAATTCTGCAGAGGCCTCAAGGGGGAAAGCACAATGCGCCCGCCACAGATAGCCAAAGTGAAACTGGGTTAACACAGAGACCAGTGTGCGATACAGGCGAGCTTTAAAGCCCAAGTAGACAAACTCATAAGAGCACCCCCAGAAATATCTGCGAATAAATGCATCCAATGGTGCCAGGTGGCTATTCCACCAATTTTCAAAAAACGTCTCGTAGTCCGGGAATTGTGCTGGTTCTTCTACCCAGAAGGCCTTGTAAATGTCAGGCAATGGGTTTAACCCAGGGGGCAAGTCCTGTTCTACTGTTTTAATCGGCATCAGTTCCTGACGATATCGCTCCAATGGAAAGGATTCCAAGAACTGCTCAAAGGCTAACAAAATTTGGGCTTCTCTATTCAACATCCCCCTCCCACAAATAGAGCTGCCGAACTTGAAACTTAATGGGGACCAATTCCGGCGGAACCGGCACCAGGCGGAGCTGGGTCATCGTAAGGTGAGGAAGCAGGTCCCGATAGAGGGTGCGAACATACCATTGGACAGGTTCACTGTTTAGGTACTCTGTTAGCTGCCTTTCGTCCAAGCCGTGCACTTTCGGCACCAAATGGAATTCTTCGCGCCAAGGGTAACACCGTTCATCCCGTGCCGCCACCACGCGGGCCCCCTTGGTGTGGCCGACCACAATGTGGGGAAAAGCGTAGAAGAACCGCAGCGATGGCGCTTCCTCCCGTGGCATCCAAAGGCCGGAGTAGCAAGTATCGTAATCAATCCAGCCAGGCCGAAGGTTTCGGCCGGTCAATACCGGCACTAAGCCCTCTTTCGGCTCCCTGACGACCGAGGGATGACGACGGATTTCCGGGCTGCGGGCAGCAAAGTAAATCTTGAAAAGCTCCCCCAGCGGAATTCCCCCGCGCTCAAAGGCAATGGCCTCAGGTGTCTCAAACCGAATCAGCTCACCCCGATAGACCGCCTTCTTGACGGAGGGCTCCTTGCTCCCTTGGTCATAGAGATTTAATCCCTGCCTTCCCCGTTCCAGAACTAAAACAACAGCGACGACATTTCGGTCCCGGAATGGACGGCCCATGTAGTACACATCCAAGCGTCCTTCACGGGAAAGGAACTTCCTAAGGAGGGCGAAATCATCCAAAAGAAGCCAGGTCGCTGGAACGACGAAGACGAGTTTACCATCAGGGCGAAGCAAGCGCACAGCGTGCTCTATGAAAGCCCCATAGATATTGAACTTGCCTCGCCAGGTCTGGAAGCGCTGCTTGTATAAATGCTTTCGCTCCTTCAAAAGGTGAATGGGGTAATGGGATGCATCGCCAATAATCCCGTACGGGGGATTGCCAATGATAATGTCAAAAGGTTCAACAGGCCGCCAGAGCAGGAAATCCGCTTCCAAAATTGTTGCTGAAGGTAAAGATCGCCGCGCCTGCTCCACGGCTGCCGGGTCTATATCCACTCCGACCAGTTCATGGTGGGAGCCGTAACGCTGGGCAAAGGCGGCAAGGAAAGGTGCGTCACCGCAAGCTGGCTCCAATACCCGCACGCGAGCACGCTGCGGCGCGGCCAAGGAGACCATGAAATCTACCAGCTCAGGCGGTGTCGTTACGGCCCCCAGCGCCCTTCGCCGCTCCGCTTCGCTATTTATCTGAGCCCTGTTCGCTCTCAGCTTCAGCTCACCTCCCCTTTCGCTGGCGTTCGGACTCGGAAGAGGGTAAAGGCAGCCAGAATGAGGAGAGCACCGTACAGTGCGTAGATTACAAGCCATCCGAGTCCAGGCCTTGCCAAGTTGAAGAAGTCAGCCATGGGGCCGCCTATGCCTGCCCCAACTATCCCCGCACCTGCACCAGCCAAGTTGGAGATGCCAAGGAAAAGTCCCGCTTTATCCGGAGGCACGATGTCGGTCCCAAGGGCCCAGTTGGTGGCCATGAATATACCGGCCCCTATCCCTATTATGCATCCACTTACCATAACCATAGGGACATTGGGGGAGAGGAGCAAGAGGAAAGTTCCAAAGGCTCCTATTAAGCAGGAAGCTAACACAAGCTTGAACCTACCTATCCTATCTGATAGCCACCCACTTACCAGTGCAGAAGGCAGGAGGAAGACGGCTACAACGGCCATGAGGATGGCCGTGAGGGTAGCTGGGTTCTTGACCTTAAGGACATCGGCCAGGAAGTATTGGGCGAAGCTTTGGATGGAACCAAGTGCAGCCAGGAAAAGGAGGCGGTTTATCACCCACCAGATGAAGCCGGAATGGAAGAGGGCCTCTCGCCCTAAGCCAACCCTTGCTGCAAAATAGACTCCGATGATTATGGAGCCGGCCATGGCTAAAAGCCCCGCCAACCCAACGGCAAAGATGCCCAAATTATCGCTAAACCATTCAACAAGTTGTAAAATTTGCATGAACCAATGTTGGTAAAGTTGCGCAAGACTATGGGCAATCTGCATAAGTAATTGTTGGAAAAATGACACAAACTGGCGAGAAAGCCGCACAAATAGCAAAGAAACTTGGGTTATCGTTACGAAGATGGCGGTTAAGGCTACGAGCCTGAGGAGAGGTTCAGCCAAGGGTTCTGTGGGCTTCTCTCGCAAAGGCTCCTCCTGCACAAAGGCCACCGTTATGGCCATGGTCACTACGAAGGAGAACATTATGAAGCCTACAGCGCCCCAGAGGTACCCTTTCTCCACCAAAGGCCCTACGAAGATGACAAGGAGGATGGGCAGAAGTTCCATGATGGCCTTAACCCCGGAAGCCCTCCCTCTCTGGTCCTCCGGAACAAGGTCAGGGATTAAGCCTTGGAGGGCACCGTGAGCAATGTTAGAGGAAAATTGTAGCAGCAGAATGCCAGCGAAGAGGGTCCAGTAATCCCGGGCCAGCGCTATGATGGTGAGGAAAATTAAATCCAGAATTGTCCCTACGAAGATGAAAGGCCTCCTTTTGCCCCAACGGGAGGTATTCCGGTCGCTCAGAAGGCCGGCCATAGGTTGAATCATCATCGCTATGGCCAAGCCAGCTACCCTTATATAGGACAGGTAAGTGCCTTTTACTTCAGGCGGGACAAATTTGGCCACTAAGAAGGGAAGGATTATCGGGGTTATGCTTCCGGAGGCGATGTTTAGGCCAAGCCAATAAATGTTAATCGTGATGTAATCCCACCATTTGAGCCTTTTCATGGCCTTTCCTCCTTATTTGGGCACAAATTTTATGGCATCAAAGCCTATCAAACGGCTGAGGTAAGGCTCGCCAGTGTTATCTCCTAAGAAAACGAACTCGTTGCCTTGGGCATTGAAGTAATAAGTGCCAAG
>CAZPWR010000326.1:0-2652 GCA_964590555.1 uncultured Anaerolineae bacterium
AGCCCGCCGCCTTTGCGCAGTAGGGGCTCGTCGTCTTTATGGATAGCCAGGCGAGCCCCGGTGGCTCTAATGATGTCTTTATTAGCCATTATGTGGTCAAAATGGCCGTGGGTATTGATGACCAGCAAAACTTCAATTCCCAATTTCTCCACAACCTTGAGGATTTTGCCTCCATCTCCTCCGGGGTCAATCACTAAACCCTTACCGTTGACCTCATCGGCTACTACATAGCAATTGGTCTGTAGTGGTCCTACCGTAATGCATTCCACAATCATGACGCGACCTCCTTGCGGTTGAAGTTTAGCATAGAAGGTGGAAGCTGTCCAGTCATTACCCCCTGACCCCATTGCAAGGAAAGTAAAGGGGAGCGAGTTGCTATCTTCTGCAAATTTGCCAAGAGTGGGGCCCAAAACCCCGGTGAACCCCTCGGGCCATGCCCTTTCGCCGACCCTGGAAAAAGACGTCGGCGCAGGCCAACGCCCGGCGCGGAGGCGCACAGGAAGGCCGATTTCCAATTGCGCAGAGGCACGCTTACGGGGTGGAGCCCCCGGAAAGAAATTTTGCTTTTTCCCCTCTCAGTATTATACTTTTTAAGGAAAGGAGAACCATGCACAAATTCAAAGCTTACCTTCCCTATTTCGCTGGTGCTATAGGACTTTTGGGAATAGGATGTGCGTGTGGTCTCTTGGCAGGCCTAATGGCAATGCGTTTAAGCGGGTCCCTAGCCCCTACGCCCATGCTCACCTTTACTTCTACCCCTATTCCGCCGACTTTAACCCCCACTTTTCCCACCTTACCACCAGAAGCTTACTGTGTCCCCAAAATGCCTCCTCAAGAGGCCTTGACCGTCGCCATTTTGGATGGTGATACCATAGATGTCAACGTCCAAGGCAAAACTTACAGGGTTCGCTACATAGGGATAGATGCTCCTGAACAGGATGAGCAGTTTTTCCAAGAGGCGACCCAGGCTAATGCCTCCTTGGTCCTGGATAAAAAGCTCTTCTTGTTTAAGGATGTCTCCGAAACTGACCGCTATGGCCGGCTTCTCCGCTACGTCTTCGCCGATGGAGTTTTCGTCAACTATGCTTTGGTAAGGAACGGATATGCCAAGGCATTCACCTACCCGCCTGATGTTTCCTGCGCTAATTTGTTCCTTGAAGCTGAGAGAAAGGCCAGAGAGGAAAACCTTGGCCTCTGGGGCCAAGCTACGCCAACGCTTTCCTCTCGCTGCGACCCCTCTTACCCTGATGTCTGCATCCCTCCACCGCCACCAGATTTGGATTGCAAAGACATACCCTATAGGCGCTTCAAAGTCCTCCCCCCTGACCCCCACCACTTTGATGCGGATGGAGACGGGATTGGGTGCGAGCGCTAATCCCCCAAAAAGCCGGTTTATGGCCTTTAACATGGCAAAATTTTTTGGACTTTTGGGGACAATTTTGACGAGCGAATTTTCCTGTGGTATTATGCTACTGGGAATATCCCTACAGGAGGTGGAGCAATGATGGGACAGGTTCTTTTGCTTCTGGCTTTATCTTACCTTATAGGCTCTATTCCCTTCTCTTACCTTGTGGCCCGCTTTCTTGCCAATAAAGACGTCCGCTACGAAGGGGAAGGGAATGTGGGTGCAAGAAACGTTTGGCACCTTGCTGGCCCTCTTCCCGGCCTCTTGGCAGGGGTCTTGGATGTTTCCAAAGGTTTTGCGGTCTACAGGCTTGCCCTGCATTTTACCCATAGTGAGCCCATAATTTACTTAGCTGGCTTAGCCGCAATCCTGGGCCACGGTTTCCCAATCTTCCTCAAGGGCCGAGGAGGAAAAGGGATTTCAGTAGCCCTGGGCTTCCTCCTCAACGTCATACCTCAGGCCATATTCATAGGGGTAATCCTTATGGGCATTGCTTGGGGCATAACTCGCAACTTCAATGTGAGCGCTGGTGTAGGCCTTGGCTCCATGGTCCTGCTGGCCCTCCTCTGGGTTCCTTTCGGGGAATGGCTCAAAATCTTGGGGTTGATGCTGGTCCTGGCCTTCAAGAAAATCCTGGACCGGCCTCATGAGACGGCTATCCGGCAGAAGAGCGGCTGGTTTGAGCCCAAAGGGATTATCCAACGCTAAGGGCAGCAGCCATGTTGGCCTTATATCAAACGGTTGTCACCTTTCTTATCCTTGCCGTTTTCCTCAACCTTCTCAACAACCTGCGCCTCCTCCGCAAACCCCCAGCCGAAGGCCCTTTCCCTCCAGACTTACCTATGGTTTCGGTCCTGGTTCCGGCCAGGAATGAGGAACGCAACATAAGAAATTGCGTCTCTTCCCTCTTAGCCCAAGATTACCCCTCAAAGGAGATTATAGTTTTGGATGACGATTCCTCCGACCGGACTGCATCAATTGTGGAGGCAATGGCGGCAGAAAACCAGGGCCTAACTTTAGTCAAGGGCAAGCCCTTACCGCCGGGGTGGATAGGCAAAAACTATGCTTGCCATCAATTGGCCCAGCTGGCCCATGGGGAATGGTTCCTCTTCACCGATGCCGATACTATCCATTCCCCTTGCTCCATCTCGGCTTCGTTAAGGGGTGCGATTCAAGAAGAAGCTGACTTCCTCAGTCTCATTCCCCACATAGTAACTGGCTCTTTTTGGGAGAAAGTTCTTCTGCCT
>CAZPWR010000327.1:0-2917 GCA_964590555.1 uncultured Anaerolineae bacterium
CTCCTTGACTTTTTCCCTCCAATAGTCCAAAACATCTTCCAAGGTCTTCCTGATGGGTATAGAAGGCTCCCAGCCGGTATCGCGGCGGATTTTGGAGTAATCGCACAGACTTACGGGCACATCGCTTGGGCGCATAAGAGCCTGGTCCTGCTCTACATTGACCTCTATCTTGCTCATCTGCAAAAGCATCTCCAGCATTTCTTTTATGGAATAGGCTTTGCCGGAGCCAATGTTGTAAACTTCGCCAGGTTTCCCCTTAGTGATGGCCAAGTAATAGGCTCGGACCACATCTCTGACATCGGTAAAATCGCGCTTTGGGAAAAGGTTTCCGACCCTAATCACGGGTGGGCGGAGCCCGGCCTCGGCTTCGGCCAGCTGGCGAGCGAAGGCCGGGATTACGAAATCAGGCCTCTGGCGTGGTCCAGTGTGGTTGAAAGGCCGAACCCGAACTATGTAGAGGCCATGGGAGAGGTGGAACTGTAGGCCGAGGAAATCCTGGGCTATTTTGCTAACCCCGTAAGGGTTATTGGGGCGAAGGGGTGCATCTTCACGGATGGGGAGGTCCTCCTCGCGTACTGCCCCGTATTCTTCGTTGGAGCCAACCACTAAGATGCGCGGTTCCAATTTGAGCTTGACCACTGCCTGGAGGATGTTGAGCTGGCCTCGGACGTTGTTTTCAAAAACTTCCCAAGGGTTCTTCCAAGCATCGGGGACAAAGGCTGAGGCTGCTAAGTGAAAGATGTAGTTAGGGCGGATTTGGGCCAGGATTCCCTCTACCTCTTGGTAATTCCCCAAGTTGCCTTGCACCAAGTGGATTTTGTCCTGGATATGAGCCACATTTTCCGCCGAACGGTGGATGAGGCCCGATACTTCCCAATCGGTGTTTTCCAGGAGGAATTCCGCCAAGTGGCTTCCAGCGAAACCCCCTATGCCTGTTATGAAAGCTCTGTTCAAGGGTAAATCCTCCCCAATGTCCTGGGGAAAGGAATTGTCTCCCGGATATGCTGCAGCCCGCATATCCAGGCCACAGTCCTTTCCACCCCTAACCCGAAGCCTGAGTGCGGCACTGTACCGAACCTCCTGAGGTCAATGTACCACTGGTAGGCCTCCCGAGGGAGGTTATGCTCTTTAATCCGTTGCTCCAAGAGGTTGGGGTCTGAAATCCTTTGCCCCCCACCTATTATCTCCCCGTATCCTTCCGGGGCCAGAAGGTCAACTGAGCGGCAGACTTCAGGGCGGTCTGGTTCTGGCTCCATGTAGAAAGCCTTAGCTTTGGTTGGGTAATGGTGGACGAAGACCGGCTTCTCAAACCGCAATGAGATTATGGTCTCGTGAGGGGCACCGAAATCCTCGCCCCACTCCAGTGGCTCCCCAGCCTCTTTGAGGATTTCAAGGGCTTCGTCGTAAGAGATGCGCGGGAAAGGAGGCTCTACCTTCTCCAAAGGCGAGGTATCCCTCTCCAGCACTTTGAGCTCGCTGGCCCGCTCTTTGAGTACAGTTTGAACTACATAGGTGACCAATTCCTCTTCCACGCGCATGCACTCTTCCAGGTCGGCGAAGGCCATCTCGGGCTCCACCATCCAGAACTCCATGAGGTGGCGGCGGGTTCGGGATTTCTCGGCTCTGAAAGTGGGGCCAAAGCAGTAAACCTTCCCGAAGGCCATGATTGTGGCTTCGTTGTAAAGCTGGCCGCTCTGGCTCAGGTAAGCTGGCTGGCCGAAGTAATCGGTGGCGAAGAGGGGGGTAGTGCCTTCGCAGGCGGCCGGAGTGAGGATTGGGGAGTCAATGTTTAAAAAGCCATGGGAGTCAAGCCAATCCCTTATGGCCTTTATCACCGTAGCCCTTACACGCATTATGGCCCACTGCCGGGTGGAGCGGAGCCAGAGGTGGCGGTGGTCCATGAGGAATTCTATCCCGTGTTCCTTTGGGGTTATCGGGTAATCCTGCACGAACTGGAGCACTTTAAGGTCCTTTACTTCCACCTCGTATCCGCCGGGTATGCCAGGGGCTCTCGGTTCGGCTTTTAGGGTGCCTTCAAGAATCAAGGAGGATTCCTGGCCCACTTGACGGGCAGCCTCAAAAGCTTCGGGGGAGACACTGCCTTGGAAGACTACGGCCTGGATTATTCCGGTGCCGTCCCTTACCTGGAGGAACTGAAGCTTTCCCTTATCCACCTTGCCGTAGAGCCAGCCCTTTATCCTTACCTCTTCCCCCACAAACTTAGGAGCCTCTTCAATCCTAACATCCCTGGGCACTTTTCCCCCTCCCGACCGGTTTGAATTCAATTATACTTCTACAAGCTGCCCAAAGTCAACATTGCGTGATACTTAAAACATGGGCAGATCCATGAGCTTGCGCTTCCGATCGGCCCTGGCACGGTAGGATAATTGCTTACAGTTACCATACGCTCTCCATCGCATCCTACGGGGTGGAGGAAGCTGCGCCTCCTCCCGAGGGCGTGGGGGTGTGCCTTTCACGCCGATTGAAATCGGCCTTTTCTGGCCTTTGGCCAGAGGTCGGCCTGCGCCGACCTTAATTAAACTGGTGGTGAAGATGGCACAGCCCCATCACAGGGGGCATGGGAGTGCCCCAAGACATCCCGTAATCCCCTTGCGAGGGGCATGGGGGATGTGCTCCCAGACCCCCCTAACCCCCTATGAGGGGGGTAAAAAGGGGGCAATGGCCTTCTCTTGTAGTCCGCCCACGAGTGGGACCCAAAACCTTGGCGAACCCTCCGCAAACGGGGGTGGGGAAACTTTCTGCCGCTTGAAATCGGCCTTTTCTGGCCTTCGGCCAGAGGTCGGCCTGCGCTAACGGTAAAACCCAAGCAGCTTCAATGTCAGCGGGGGGGGAGACCGATTCCCCAACGGCGAATGTCAAGGCAGCCCGACGAAATCGGGACACAACGTGAGTTACG
>CAZPWR010000328.1:0-3401 GCA_964590555.1 uncultured Anaerolineae bacterium
TCAGGGTAAAGGTTGATGACCGTGAGGAATACACCCCCGGATGGAAGTTCAACGAGTGGGAGCTGCGAGGGGTCCCGCTGCGGATAGAGATAGGCCCACGCGATGTGGAAACAGACCAGGTGGTCCTTGCCCGCAGAGACAGCGGAGAAAAGTGGACCGTATCCACCGATGACCTGGGGAGCAAGGTGGAGGAAGCCTTGGAGAAAATCCAGGCCAACCTCTTCCAGATGGCCAAAAAGTTCCTGGATGAAAACACTTACCGGCTGAACGATTACCAAGAGTTCAGGCGTATCATAGAAAGCGATGGCGGCTTCGTAATCGCTCCTTGGTGCGAATCCCCTGAGTGCGAGGAAGCCATTAAAGAAGAGACAAAGGCCACTATCCGATGCATACCATTTGAGCAAGACGGCCAGCCAGACCGCTGTGTCTACTGCGGGAAGGAAACCACGCTCAAAGCCCTCTTCGCCAGGGCTTTCTAAGGCGCAAGGCGAGCTTTGACCAATAAAGCTCGGTCGCTGAGGATTTCCTCGGCCGGACCGATGGCCAGGATTTTGCCTGCGTTCAAGATTACAACTTTATCGCACGTCTTCTCTACAAAGTCCAGGTCATGCGAAGCGATGATTTTAGTGTGAGGTAGGGAGCGCAGAAGCTCCATCAGCTCCCACCTCCCAACCGGGTCCAAGTTAGCAGTTGGTTCATCCAGAACCAAGATTTCGGGGGCCATGGCCAACACAGTAGCTATGGCTACCCTCTTTTTTTCTCCCAGGCTGAGGTGGTGCGGAGAACGGCTCTCGTAACCCTCCATTCCTACAGATTTCAATGCCTCTTTGACCCTCTCCGCAACCTCATCCGGAGGCAAACCCTGGTTCAGGGGGCCGAAAGCTACGTCCTCAAAGACCGTGGGGGAAAAGAGCTGATCGTTGGGGTCCTGAAAGACTAAGCCCACAATCCGCCTTATTTCCCTCAGCGTTTCCTTCCTCACTGGCATCCCCTTTACCCAAACGGCATCCGAGCCGTTGGGGGAATAGCCCATGAGGATGCCGTTGAGGTGCAGAAGGAGGGTGGATTTCCCTGCCCCGTTCGGCCCTACTATGCCTAAGTTTTCCCCTTCCTCCACCTCAAAGCTCACCCCCTTCAGGGCCTCAATCCCATCAGGATACCGATAGTGCAAATCCTTGACCTCTAAAACTTTGGCCAACCCTTCACCTCCAGAGTGCTATTACGACCCACAGAACTCCTAAGCCCAGGGCCGAAGCCAGGCCAAAGGCCAAGTCGGCAGTAGAAAACTTAAGGGGGTTAAGGGTTCTGACCTCGCCTTCAACCCCTCTGGCCAGCATAGCCTGGTAGACCCTCTCGGCCCTCTCGTAACTGCGCATGAAGAGCACTCCAACTACCCCAGCCATGGCTTTGAAAGAAGCCCACCAATTCCGCCCTGCCCCTCTTGAAGCCCAAGCCCTCTCCATACGCATGGCCTCGTCCAGGAGGACAAAGATGTAGCGATACATGAACGAAAGGACTAACACCAGCTCTTGGGGCATCTTGAGCTTTTCCATCCCCTTAAGTAGCAAAGGGAAGGGGGTCGTGGCCGAGATTAGAACCAAAGCCAATGCCGATAGCCAAGCCTTGGCCCCGATAATTGCCCCGGCCACAAGCCCTTCCTCCCCCTGCGGGATTACCCGGAAAAAGGTGACCAAGAAAGCAAAAGGTATCACAGCAGCCGAACGAGAGAGTAGGTAAAGGAGCGGGACGCGGCTCAGTAGAGCGACAATCAGCAGTAACCCCAGAGCAATCCCAAAAGTAGGCCAGGCTCTTTGGGGTATCAGCACCAGGGTCAAAACAAAGGCCAGCCCCAGGACCAGCTTAGTCCTGGGATCCAGCCTGTGGATAGGGCTATCAAGGTCGCTGTATTTGTCAATGAAACTGTGCTTCATGCCCTTTGTTTGAGGAGACTGGCCAAGCCATAGCTTAGGGCCAAAGTTATTGCTACCCCTACAATCCCTGCCAAGATGGTAGCCAGGGCTTCATTCCCTACACCGGGGAAGACGTAATCCGGGATTATCTCAAACAAAGGCTCCTTGGCCCTCTCTATGAACCCGAAATCCTCGGCTACCCGCTCAAGGCCGTCAGGCCAGGGTGAAGCCAAGGGAGAAAGGAGGACCAGAGCAAAGGCGATGATAATCCCCCACAGCCACCACTTCTTTTCCATGGCTTCCCCTCCTTAAATCTTTTCCAGGGCCAGCAGGTCAGGCCTCGTCGCTTTCACAAAGCCCAAGACCAAGGCAGTTATCAGGCCTTCCCCTATTCCTATGAGGGCATGTACTCCGGCCATGGCCGGCAGGGCTACCCCCACTGGTGAAGTTCCGGATAGGGCAAGCTCAATGGCGCAAGCCACGGCCGCCGCTACGATTGAAACCCATCCGGCTACAAATCCCCCCACAGGTTCGGCAAGCCCTTTGCCCTTGAGAAGCCCACAAACTATGCGGTAAACGTAATAGCCCAGGAAGACAGAGATTATCCCCATGTTCAAGACGTTGGCGCCGAGGGCCGTAATTCCGCCGTCCTGGAAGACAATCGCTTGCACCAAGAGGACGCAAGTCATCACCAGGAGGCCTGTCCAAGGGCCGAGGAGGATAGCGGCCAGAGCTCCTCCTACCAAGTGGCCTGAAGTTCCTCCAGCCACTGGGAAGTTAAGCATCTGGGCGGCAAAGATGAAAGCGGCCATCACTCCTACCGTGGGGATTTGTTTTTCCCCAAGCTTCCCAGCAAGGCGCCGAAGGCCGTAGCCAACTCCGCCAGCTGAGATTACGTAAGTCCCAGCAGCGGTAGCAACGTTTAAGAACCCATCTGGTATATGCATAACCCACCTCCTTTTGGGGATAAAAAAACCACGAAGCAGGCTGGCTTTCAAGCCGGCCTTCTGGCCTTCGTGGTCCTTCCCCTGTATTAAATTTTGGGCTTAAAAAGCCCCTTCGGGGGCGGGTCTGCGTTTATTATAGCAAAGAAGAAAACCCCTGTCAACCCGCTGTGCTTTAGTCGGGCATCCTTCTTCGGCCTTCCACGCCGACTGAAGTCAGCCTCTTTAGCCAGAGGTCGGCGGAGGCCGGCCCTCATTAACCCTACAATTCGGGGACACACCTTTTTTCAAAATCGCCTCCGCCACCCGGTAACGCTCTCCTGGCGCTGGGTGGGTGCGTCCCTGCTTTGTCGGGAGAAGTTAGTCAGCTTGGCGAATTTTTCCCCAGGGTTTCCCAGTTTTTCAAAAGTGGGCAACTCCACAAGCTTGTGCCCCCGGTTAGCCTTGGCGAGGGGGTACGGTGGTCCTCCCCCCTATTAGGGGGGATAAGAGGGGGGGTTAAGCAGCCAACCCCTGTAAGCTTGCCAGGAGTGGGACCCAAAACCTT
>CAZPWR010000329.1:0-2990 GCA_964590555.1 uncultured Anaerolineae bacterium
TGGCCAGGGTGTGCCTTAAAATCCTGGGAGTAAAAACGGCCAAAGAGTTAGCTCAAATCATGGCAAGTGTCGGCTTGGGCCAGAACCTGGCAGCCCTTTTGGCCCTTGCCACCGAAGGCATACAGCGCGGCCACATGAAGCTACACGCCCGTCAAGTAGCCATGGCTGCGGGTGCTACGGGGGAGCTGGTGGATTTAGTTGCCCGGAGGATGGTAGAAGAAGGCACAATAAGCCCAGCCAGGGCCAGCGAAATCCTCCGGGAACTAAAAGGCAATTAGCCCTCCTTCTCCTTTTCCTTCCCTTTCTCTTCCTCATCAAGCCCGGAGGTAGCTTTGCGGAACTCCCTTATGCTCTTCCCCAAAGCTCCCCCAAGCTCCGGCAACTTCCCAACGCCGAAGATTATGATGATTATGAGCAAAATTATCAGCAGTTCAGGCACTCCCAAGTGAGGCATTTTTACCTCCTCGCCCCTTATTTTGGTTAAATTATACCATGCCGCACCCGCCAAGCCAAACTGGCAAGGGGCCGGGGATTTCGCCGATTGGGAGTCTGCTTCCTTAGGCACTTGTAGCGCCAAGCTTCGGCCTTCAGGCTCGCAATGACGTTTAGGACATCTTAGGCCCAAGTAGTGCCAAGCGCGGCCCTTCACCGACGCTGAAACCGCTTTAGATTTAAGGCCAGCGGAGGCCGACCTTCGGCCGAAGGCCAAAAGGGGCTGATTTTAACCGGCATGAAAGCGGGGGCAAATTTGCCTTTTTCTTGCGGCTGGGTATAATATGAGAGGTTTTTCACAAACTTAAAAGGAGGAGCCATACCTTGCTGAACCAGTATCTCTTTGTGGGACTTCTGATGCTTATGGCTCTGGCTGTCCCCCTTTTAGGCATAGGCTTTGCCTGGCTAATCCGCCCCAAAAAACCCAATCCCATCAAGCAATCCATCTACGAATGCGGCCTTGAAACCATAGGGGAAACCTGGGTCCAGTTCAAGGTGCAGTATTACCTCTATGCCTTAATCTTTGCCATCTTTGACGTAGAAATAGCCTTCCTTTTGCCCTGGGCTGTGGCCTACAATAAGCTTGGCCTTGTCGCCTTGTTGGAAGTTTTAATCTTCATAGGCCTCCTCTTAGTAGCCTTGGCCTATGCCTGGCGCAAGGGGGCTTTGATTTGGAGGTGAAATCATGGCTGAAGAGCTCGTAGTGCCGCCCGAACTCCGGCGCAATATCCTCATCACTACTGTGGACAAACTCTACAACTGGGCCAGGCGCTCATCTCTGTGGCCCCTCACGTTCGGCTTGGCTTGCTGCGCTATAGAAATGATAGCGGCCTCTGCCTCCCGCTACGACATAGCTCGCTTCGGAGCGGAGGTTTTCCGGGCAAGCCCTCGCCAAGCCGACCTCATGATTGTGGCCGGGACTGTAACCCACAAGATGGCCCCTCAGGTCCTGAGGCTCTACCACCAGATGCCCGAACCCAAATACGTGATAGCCATGGGAAGGTGTGCCATATCCGGAGGAATCTTCAACTCTTACGCCGTCCTTCAAGGGGTGGATGAGATAATCCCTGTGGACGTATACGTCCCCGGTTGCCCTCCAAGGCCCGAAGCCCTTCTGGATGCGCTCATCAAGCTCCAGAAGAAGATTGACCGCCAGTCCATCCTTACGGTTCCTTGGTACAGGAGGGAGAAGGCATGAGCGAGGAAGTCCTCCAGCTTCTCAAGGAAAAATTTCCCGAGGCAGTAGTGGAAATACCTGAGGGGGCAAAGGACCCAACGGCTGTAATCAGAAAGGAAAACATCCGGGAAGTGGCTCTCTTCCTACGGGATGAAATAGGCTTCAACTACCTCTCCTTCATGGCTGGCGTTGACTTTCCGGAGCGATTTGAAGTGGTCTATTACCTCTACTCCATGGGTAGGGAGCCAATGATAAGCAACCTCGGCCCGCTGGCCTTGAAAGTCTACGTTGAAGATAAGGCTAACCCTTCCCTGCCGACCGTGAGCGATATCTGGCCCAGTGCTTTCCAGCAGGAGCAAGAAATTTACGACATGTTCGGCATTGTTTTTGAGGGCCACCCGGACCTGAGGCGAATCTTCATGTGGGAAGGGTTCCCTGGTTGGCCTCTGCGCAAGGATTTTGAGAACCGAACTTTCACTTTCCAAGAGCTTGAACCTACAAGGCCGAAGCCACCTTACTGGTGAAGGAGGGCCAAAGTCATGGCAGTTGCTCTTAAGACCCAAGAAATCGTCCTCAACATGGGACCGCAGCACCCCAGTACCCACGGGGTCTTTCGGATGGTCCTAACCCTGGAAGGGGAAACAATCGTTGATTTAAAGCCCGTTTACGGCTACCTCCACCGTGGTATTGAAAAGCTTAGCGAAGGTCGCTCCTACCTCCAAGCTGTCCCCATAACCGACCGCTTGGATTACATGTGCGCCTTGACCAACGAATTCGCCTATGCCGTAGCTGTGGAGAAGCTGGCTGATATTAAACCCCCGGAGAGGGCCGAATACATAAGGGTCATCTTGGCCGAATTCACCCGAATCCTGAACCACATGATGGCCATAGGCTTCCTCTTCAACGACTTGGGCGCTTACTTCACCCCCGTCCTTTACGCCTTCAGGGCCAGGGAACACATACTTGACTTGATTGAGTGGGTTTCGGGCTCCAGGATGATGCCGAACTACATCCGCCCTGGAGGAGTGGCCGGAGACTTGCCCGAAGGTTTCATCCCTCAAGCCAAGAAGCTCGTTGACCACCTTTGGAAGTTCGCCGATGAGCTTGATACTTTCCTTTCCGAAAACGAAATCTTCCTCCAGAGAGCGCGTGGGGTTGGGGTCCTTCCTCCTGATGTCGCCATAGCCTACGGAGTGACAGGGCCGGTCCTCAGGGCCTCAGGGGTTAAATACGATGTGCGCCGGGCCGAGCCTTACTCAATCTACGAGCGCTTTGACTTTGAAATCCCAACTCTACCCAACGGTGACGTCTACGACCGCTA